>JAGGRU010000061.1 GCA_021159425.1 Sulfurovum sp. | reverse complement strand
TGAATGGTAAGCCCAGACTTGCATGTAAAACGCGTACCAATGAGTTTGAAGATGGTAAGATCACGCTTCTTCCTCTTCCTACCTTTCAACATATTAAAGACCTCTCTGTCGATACAGGCAATTGGATGAATGCTATGTCTGTGAAAGTAGAAAGTTGGATCCATACGAAAGAGAAGACAGATATAGCTACCATAGAAAAGCCTGTTGAACCGGATGTATCACAGGCAGTATTTGATCTGGACCGTTGTATTGAGTGCGGTATCTGTCTGGCAGCCTGTTCAACAAAGATCATGAAAGAAGATTTTGTCGGTGCAGTAGGACTTAACAGAACAGCACGTTTTGCCATTGATCCTCATGATGAAAGAACAGATGAAGAGTTCTATGAGCTTATTGGTGATGATAATGGTGTCTTTGGGTGTATGAGTCTCATGGGGTGTGAAGACCACTGCCCTAAAGACTTGCCACTGCAAACCAAAATAGCGTATATGAGACGTAAGATGGTGAAAGTTTAATTATTTTATAGATCAAAAGAGAAAATATTGTGATGATGATATATTTCACTATGTGCAGAATATTATAGTATAATTCCATCAATTATGTACCAGGAAGAAGTAGAGATATATGCAAGTAACAAATGAAAAATCCATCATACAAAAACTGGATCTTGATGGTTATATTCATCAGTTCAAACAGTTTTTAGCAAGAGAAAAACCTGTAGCTATGATGGGGGATATTAACCAACATTACCGTTATATCCAGGCACTTTCAAAAGTGCAATTCCCTCCGCCAAAACAGGTACCAAACCTGGACAGAGAGTTGAATCTCATAAAAAAGCAGGGTATTCTCCCTTTAGATGAAATTTATGCTTTTGTGACGATGTTCTCTTACTTCAATACTTTAAGTGCTGTAGGATTTACCGAACCCCTGATATCCTGGATACAAGGGATAGAGATACCTGAAGAGATCATAGAGATCATAGGGTATTTTACAGAAGAAGGGCATATCAATCCTGAACGTGATCCTGAACTTTATAAGCTTGAACGGGCCATCAAACAAAACAAATCAGATATTAAAGATACACTCTATAAACTCGCACACTCCAGCAGACTTAGAGATTATCTGGTCGATACCCAAGTACACTTTAACGGTGGAGAAGAGACACTGCTTGTGCGTGGCGGATTTAACAATGCCATTAAAGCTACAGTGGTTGCAAGAAGTCCAGGGGGCTTCTTCTACATTATTCCTCAAAGTATTTCACACTTAAAAGAGAAAGAATCAGCACTTTTAAGCAATAAAGAGGAGTTGATCTATCGTTACTGTAAAGATATTTCAGCGATCTTTTTTAAGTGGGAGCGTTTTCTGGCTTTCATAAACAAAGAGTATGACCGCTTTGACCATTATCAGGCACGTGTCTCTTTTGCCAGAGCCAAAGAGTATGAATTTATAGTACCAAGTAAAAGCAAACGCATCAAACTTCAGGATTTTGCACATCCAGCTATAGAAAATCCTGTACCTGTTACTATGGATATGAATAAACAGATCATGCTTGTCACAGGTGTAAATGCCGGTGGTAAAACCATGTTGCTTAAGTCCATGCTTTCTGCAGTGTATATGAGTAAATACCTCTTACCTTTTAAATGTGATGCTTCGAAAACAGAAGTAGGGCACTATAAAAGCATAGAGGCTGTTATAGATGACCCGCAATCGGTTAAAAATGACATCTCAACCTTTGCAGGACGTATGCAGGAGTTTTCCAAGCTCTTTTCCAAAGAAGATGCCATCGTAGGTGTTGATGAGATTGAATTGGGAACAGACTCTGATGAAGCTGCAAGTCTTTTTAGGGTGATGTTGGATGAACTGCGTAAAAAAGGCATCACTTTCATTGTGACAACACACCATAAGCGTTTGGCTTCGCTGATGGCTTCAGATGATCAGGTGGAGCTCATAGCTGCACTTTATGATGAAGAGAGACGTATGCCTACGTATACCTTTTTACAAGGAAGCATTGGGAAGAGTTATGCCTTTGAGACTGCACAGCGTTATGGTATTCCTGTTGCTATTGTAAACAGAGCTAAAGAGGTCTATGGTGAAGACAAAGAGAACCTCAATGAACTCATAGAACGCTCCACTTCTCTTGAACGGGAAATGCGACTGAAGATCGCCAAGATTGATGAAGAACTCAAAGCTGCGGAGAAACAAAAACAGAAGCTTTTAGACGAAGAGTTCAAACTTCAGGAGAGTCACAGAAAAGCCATCGCTACACTGGAAAACCGTTACAATGCGGCAACCAAAAAAGCACGAGAAGCCTTGAAAGTCAAAGAGTCTACAGAAGGTAGAAGACTGTTAAATGTGGCACATCAACGTAAAGAGTTTCAGCAAAAAGAGGTGAAGTTAGCAGAAGAGGCTCCGCTGAAAGAGGGAGATAAAGTAAAATACCGTTCTCATAAAGGTGAATTGATCTCTTTGCGCGGGAGAGATGCGACCATCATTGTGGATGGTCTGAAAATGCGTGTACCTCTTTCTCAGCTTAAAAGAAGAGGTGATACACCAAAAGTAAAAGTGGTACAGAAACCAAAACAGGTAAAAGTGCATGTAGAAAAATCAGGTGCTTCTCTTTCAGTAAAACTTCTAGGTATGTATGGAGATGAAGCGATAGATACGGTAGATAAATTTCTTTCTGATGCACTCGTAAATGGCTTAAGTGAAGTGCAGATCATACATGGAACGGGTGGAGGTGTTTTATCGAAATTGGTGACAGAATATCTGAAAAATCACCCTAAAATCGATAAGTTCTATAGGATGCCGGGAAATTTAGGTATCACTGTAGTGGAGTTGTAGCTAATTTTTAACTCCAAAGGGTATAATATATCCAATAAAACGTGCAGGAGAAATAAGTGAGCATTAAAGATGATGTTAAATATGTAAAAAAAGAGTTAAGCGGTGATGAAAAAATACTTGAGAGTGCATTTAAAATTGAAGAGTTATATAAAAAATATAAATATATTATTTGGGCTGCTGTCGCAGCGATCATTCTTTTTTTCGCAGGCTTGACAGCAATTGATGCTATGAAACAAGCTAAACTGGAAGATGCAAATAATGCTTTTTTAACGCTTCAGAGCAAAGCAGATGATGCACAGGCACTTGAAACACTCAAAACAAAAAATCCGGCTCTTTTTGAACTTTATACTTTTTCTCAAGCAGCAAAAACCCAGGATGCTAAAGCATTAAGTACTTTAGCAAGCAGTAAAAATTCTATTATTGCAGATTCCAGTAAATATACAGCAGCAGCAATAGAAAAACAACCTGTTGATTCTAAATTATACAAAGAGATGGCACTGTTGGAAGAAGCTTATATTTCTATAAAAGCAGGAGATGTGAAAAATGCGAAGTCCAAGTTGGAACTGATTGATGAACGTTCTCCGCTTTCAATGTTGGCGAGACTTCTTGAGCACTCTACTATAAAGGCAAAGTAATGGGTAAATCAGTACGATCCAGATTATCATTTGTTGTACTTACTGTTACTGCATTGATCTTTTCCGGATGTAGTTCCAAACAGTATTTTGAACCTGAACAAGTATTTTCTGCAGATGGGGCAGCAAGTTCTTATGGTGGAGTTATTGTTGATCAAAGTCGTGATGGGGCTACACTTCAAAGTGGAAGATACATTGGTAAAGCAGGCATAAGCAAGATCAATCTTGGTGAAAATTATAGATTTTTAAGTGAAAGCTCTAGTTATGTTTTGGCAGGTTCTCCTGATGGTAAGTTCAAAATAATCAATAAAAAATCAGGTAAGATAGTCAGAAATGTTTCTATGGGAGTACCTGTTGTTGCAGCAGGGATCAAGAATGGTTTAGTGGCGTATGTGCTAAATGATAATACTTTTGGTATCTATAAAGTGTCAAGTGATGAGAAATTGATCGAAAACAAATCGGAAAAAACATTTGCCATTGATACAAGAGCTGCAACTCCAATGTTCATAGACAATTTGGCTGTCATACCTATGCTTGATGGAAAAATTGTAGTAATCAGCAAAGATGATACTGAAAACGCGACTGTTATTTATCTGAGTAGTCATGAAATATTTAACAATGTGATCTATCTTGACCGTACGGGTAATACGATGGTTGCCGCAACAGCTACAAAGCTTATGACAGTAGGTGATGCAGGACAACAAGAGCTTCGTGCAAATATTTCAGATGTCGCTATTTCCAATGGTCAGGTATATATATTTACCAAAGAGGGTGAAGTGATCAAGTTAGACAGTTCACTTAATCCAGTCGCTCGAAAGAAATTTAAATATGTACACTTCTCTGCTGCAACTGCAGTGGGTGGAAGAATATATGGTCTAGATCAGGGTGGTTCACTGATCGTGCTTAATTCGAATTTAACGAAACACAAAATTTATGATATAGGTGAAACAGATACACCGGTATTTATCACAGGATCCAAAATGTATAAAGACGGGAAGATCATACACCTTGATAAATTAGGTTATAACTGATAAAAAACATGAGTGATTTACTGATTGCTTTTGAAGAGTATTTGAGTGTGACTAAAGCACTTGATGCTCTTACTGTATCTTCTTATTTGGGTGACTTGAAACAATTAGAAATTCATTCGGAAAAAATACTCACAAAACTTGACACAACAGATGTTCTTAAATTCCTGGCTACATTTGAAAACAAGCGAACCCTGAACCGAAAACTCTCTTCTATCAATACTTTCTTTCATTTTTGTCACCTTCAAAGTTTTACACATGAAAAGATAAAGATCCCTATGGCAAAAGTGCCTAAAAATCTGCCAAAGTATCTTAGCTATGAGGAGATATTGGGTGGATTGGAAATGATAGACAGAACTACGGTCAAAGGGCTTCGTGACTATGCACTTATTCTCTTTTTATATGCAAGCGGATGTCGTATATCTGAAGCATTGAGTGTAGAGAGAGCCGATATTGTAGACGGATGGCTTAGGATCCGTTTTGCCAAAGGAGAGAAGGAGCGCGTAGTTCCTTTGGCTCCTGTGGCTACAGAAGCATTGACTCTCTATTTGTCTGAGCAGACTATGGCGAGTTCGTACCTTTGGCTTAACTATAAAGGAGATGTTCTTTCCCGTATTTCTGCCTACAAAATAGTTAAAAAATATTTGGGTGTTTCTCCTCATGTCTTGCGTCACTCTTTTGCCTCTTCGCTCATCATAGGCGGAGCAGATCTACGTGTAGTGCAAGAGTTACTTGGACACAGTTCTTTGGAAACCACACAGATCTACACACATATACAGAAACAGAACTTGGCAGATACGATGAATGCGTATCATCCGTTACGATAATTTAACTTAACACATAGGTACGTAAAACATGATAGATGAATTGAAATTAACCAAAAGAGATATACTTGAAAATTTTGATGATAGAACATATACCAGAGGGCATCAGTATTATGCAGAAAACAGAGTAAAATATTATACTTTTTTTGACAATGGTGACGGGACCTCTTTTGTCCAAGCAAAAGTCAGTGGTACACGTAATTATGAACAATATATTGTTTTTAGTGAATATAATGATTTACTCATAGAAAGCCAATGTTCCTGCCCCGTGCATACTGATTGTAAACATGCTGTGGCAGTACTTTTCAAAATGATGTCAGACAAAGGTCAGATGAAAACAGTGAACGATCCGGAGCATTGGCTTAAAAAATTTATGCAGATACATCAGCCAAAAGAGAAAGTAGAAGCATATACAGAACAAGAATACTTTATGATCATCCGGCTCTTTAGAGAAGGGACTGATGATTTTGACCTGTGTAAAGCAAAATATTTAAAAAATGGCAGTATTTCAAAAGGTGCCAAAGTATCGAATGAAAATATGATGTATTATTTTGAAAAGACTTACTATTACCCTTATTTGACAGATGATGACAGGAAACTTATCGGACAACTTAAAAATACCTCTAATGGTGCGTACCATAGTGAGTTTAAATTTAAAGATGAATATGGTGCATTAATGCTTAAAAAACTTGTTGCAACCGGCAAGTGTTATTACCGTGACAATGTGATCCCTCTTAGCTACAGGAATGAAAATAAATTGTTGACATTTGAATGGGTGGAGAAAGAGGGTAAGGCACAACTTGTCCCTAACCTTTACTCTAATGAAGAACTCATCTTAAATACCATCCCTAAGATGTGCATCGATATGGATGAGAATACACTCTGTGAAGTAGAGACAGCTTATAGTAGTGAGGAGATTGTATGCCTCTTTAATGCACCTGAAATGTCTATAGATGAGATGACAAAAGTCACACAAAAAGTAGTCGAAAAGTTACCAAATGTAGATTTTCCTTTGCCAGAGACATTTGAGATAGAAGAGTTTTCTGTAGCTCCCAAGCCTTACTTGTATCTTTATGGCAAGAAAAACATGTCTAAAACCATGCATGCTATGGAGTTACATTTTATGTATGAAGCGTATGAATATAATGCTTATCCTTTTCACGAAAGTGAGATCGTCTCTCAGAGAAACAAGATTTTAAAGGTCTTGAGAGATCGTGAAAAAGAGCGTGCTTACCGGGAAGTAATAGAATTGCTTGGTTTTGAATTTGACAATTTTTTGCAAGGCTATATGAGTTTTGCAAAGCCGAGTATGCAGGAAGCCATAGAGAGATGGCGTAATTTTATGGAAAATCATTTAGAAAAGCTACGGGAGTCCGGCTGGGATATAGAGATAGATGAGAGTTTCAATTTCTCTTTTGAATATGCAGATGCTATTGTGGTAGAGAGTGCAGAGGGTGGTGATACAAACCCTTGGTTTGAGCTTTCATTCTCTGTAGAAGTTGGAGGTCGATCAGTTGCCCTTATGCCTATAGTCAACTCTCTTTTAGAAGAGTATGACAGTGTAGATGAAATACCGGAAAAACTTAATCTTGAAATGGAAGATGGAAAGTTTTTACACATAGAATCCAGAGAGATCAAGCCCATACTCAATACTATTTTTGAACTTTTTGACAAAAAAGAGGGAGATACGCTTGTTATTAAACCGTATGATGCCCATTTACTGGAATTGGATGAAGAGAGTAATATTGTATGGAAAGGTGCTAAAGAGCTTAAAGAACTTTCGCTTAAACTTAAAAACTTCAAAGGCATAGAGTCTGTCGTACCAGCTAAAACACTTAATGCCACTTTGCGTGACTATCAGCAGTTTGGACTGGACTGGTTAAACTTTTTACATACATTTAAATTTGCCGGTATATTAGCTGATGACATGGGGTTGGGAAAAACAGTACAGACATTGGCATTTTTACAAGTGCTTAAAAGCAAGACAAAACTCAATGGTCCAACACTTATTGTCATGCCCACGTCACTCATAGGAAATTGGAAAAATGAGATAGAGAAGTTTACACCCGAACTCAGTTACTTGGCACTTTATGGCATAGACAGAGCAGAAAAGTTTAAAGAGATAGAGCATTATGACATTATATTGACCACCTATCAGTTAGCCCAAAGAGATGAAGAGAAATACAAAAAAGAGAAATTTTTCTACATCATACTGGATGAAGCCCAAAAGATCAAAAATCCTAAAACAAAAATGGCACTTGCCATTAAATCATTCAGCTCAGAACACAAACTGGCACTCAGTGGTACACCCATAGAGAATCATTTGGGTGAGTTGTGGTCGATATTTGACTTTTTAATGCCGGGCTTTCTGGATAATCTTAAATTTTTCAAAGCTTTATATCAAAATCCTATAGAAAAAGAGAATGATATGACAAGAAGGGAGATGCTCAACAAAAAAGTAGCACCATTCATACTGAGACGAACTAAAGACGAAGTAGCACTGGAACTTCCCGGTAAAACAGAGATAATCAAAAGAGCTACATTTGGCAAAAAACAGGCTACACTGTATGAAAATATACGTATAACAATGGAGAAAAAAGTAAGAGAAGCCATTAAAGGCAAGGGGCTGTCACGGAGTCACATTACCATACTTGACGCTTTATTAAAATTACGTCAGGTCTGTTGTCATCCTCAACTTTTGAAACTTGAAGCTGCTAAAAAAGTAAGTGAATCAGCCAAACTTGAACTTTTTTTAGAACTCATAGATGAATTGCAGACAGAGGGTAGAAAAGTATTGGTCTTTTCGCAATTTACCTCTATGCTCGCTATTATCGAAGAGGAGATCAAAAAGAGAGAGTACAGCTACAGTAAGCTTACAGGAGCCACAAGAAAAAGAGACGAAGCCATAGATAAATTTACAAAAGGAGATGCCAGTATTTTCCTCATTAGTTTAAAGGCCGGTGGGGTAGGACTCAATCTGGTAGCGGCAGATACGGTTATACACTACGACCCATGGTGGAATCCGGCAGTGGAAAACCAAGCCACAGACAGAGCCTACCGCATAGGACAGGATAAACCGGTATTTGTTTACAAGCTTATTATCGAAAACTCCATAGAAGAGCAGATACTTAAACTTCAGGAGAAGAAAAAGTCTCTTCAGGAGGGTATTTATAAAGGTAGAGAAAATAAAGAAGAGAAGTTTAACGGTGAAGAGCTGGTGGCTTTATTGAAGATTTAATGGTCGGTAAACCGACCCTACGCTATGATATAAACA
>JAGGRU010000315.1 GCA_021159425.1 Sulfurovum sp. | reverse complement strand
CCCCCTTATTAAAATTCTATGTTGTAAAAAATGACAGAAATGACATTTTTTGACAACATTCACACTAATTATAGGTTTTTTTTTACAAATTGAGCTTAAAATAGTAGGTCTGAAAAAGATTTGTTAACTGAATGTTAATAAAAAAGGGGGAATCGTAGCAAATCGCCTACTGACAATGAGTTTAAGGGATTTAAAGAGGAGTAAAATACTCCTAGTTAAGCTTAATTATTGTGAATTTTATGCTTTTCCTTTTGCATTTTGGATAGAGTGTATATATTGGTAATCAATAGCGATATTTTGTTCTTTTGGCAGAGAGGCAACTAAACGATTAACCATCTCCTCAAAATCTTCAAAAAGATAATTTGCCATAGATCCGGGGATAGGATTGATCTCATTTAAGAGTACTTCACCCTCCACTACAAAAAAGTCACAACGGATAATGCTTCCTTTAAAAAGCGGGTCATAGATCTTTTTGAAACTCTCTTGAATTTTACCCCTGATTTCCTCAGTAATATCTGCTGCCAGAACTTGAGAATCACGTGAAAAGTCCATATATTTTTTCTCAAAATCCAAAAACTCTTCTTTTTGCGGTTCTTCCACAATAGAAAGTTCCCATTCTTTAGTATACGTTCCAGCCTGATTAAACTCTTTCACACCTTCTAAAAATGGCTCAACGATCACATCTGTATCAAATTCAAAGGCTACATCCAGTGCATATTCAAGTTCTGAAGCCTCTTTTACAATACTGACCCCTATACTCGATCCAAGACGTACCGGTTTAATAATAACCGGATAATCCATAGAGATCTTTCTCTCATCATTTTTAGACAACTTTTCATAAGCCACTGTTTTTACACCTAAACTCTCTGCCAAAAATTTTGTGTAAAGTTTATTATACGAGAGTGCAGATGCTTCCATACGTGGTGAAATAAAAGGAATAGTGAAAAATTCCATCAGAGAAGATATTTTCCCATCTTCTCCGTCTCTACCATGAATAAGATTAAGTGCTACATCAAAATCTACAGCCTTGCTTCCAAACATACCATCAGCAAAGAATCCACCTTTTTTCAGTGTCAAAAGTTTTGATTTTTTATACTCACCGGAAGAAAAAAGTTTAGAGTTTATTTTATCTGTATCTATAAGATAAAATTCTCTATCCGGACTTACAAAAATATATGTTAAGGTACTTTTTTTAAATACTTTTTTCATGGTGATCGCAGAGACGATACTAATTTCATGCTCAAAGCTTGAGCCACCAAATAGAATTGCTATGTTCATTTTTTCTCCCGTAGGGTCGGTTCACCGACCAAATTATAATTTATATTTTATTGTCCATGGTCGGTAAACCGACCCTACAACATATTCTTAAATTCACCAAAAATATACGCAGATTCATGTGGTCCGGGACTTGCTTCCGGGTGATGTTGCACCGACATTGTTGGAGAATCATTGTATTTAAGACCTTCAATAGTGTTATCAAAAAGATTCACATGTGTTACTGCTGCCACTTCTGTAATATTATCCGGAACATTATAGTTGTGATTTTGTGCTGTGATCTCTACAGTACCTGTCATTTCATTCTTTACAGGATGGTTCCCGCCATGGTGACCGAATTTCAACTTGTATGTATCATATCCATGAGAGATAGAGAGAAGTTGGTGACCTAAACAGATACCGAAAAGCGGTACTTTATGGGCGATCAGTTTCTTGATCTTCTCCTGCTCATCTTTTAGAATAAGCGGATCACCCGGTCCATTTGAAAGAAACACACCATCGATCTCTTTTGCATCGATCTTGGCAATGATCTCTTCAGCAGTCATAGAGTTTGGAACTACTGTCACTTCCATACCTGCATGCGTAAGTTCATTTAAAATGTTTCTTTTAATACCAAAATCTAGTGCAATGATCTTTTTTGTTGTTTGAGGCGTCTCATACGTAAATGTATCTGTGCTGTAACGTGCTTCTGTATGCACATAAGTCTCTTTTGTACTGACCTGTTCAATATAGTTCACTTCTTCAATTCTAGGCGAAGATTCAAGTACTTTTTTAAGTGCTTCTTTGTCATGAACTTCAGTTGAAGCTACCATCATCATGGCACCCTCAGATCTAAGCATCTTCGTTAAAAAACGTGTATCAATCTCTGTTATTCCCAATACATTTTCTCTTTTGAGAAGTTCAGCCAATGTCTCTTCACATCTAAAGTTAGACGGACGATCCTGATAGGTACGCACTATGATACCTTTACAGTGAGCACCTTTACTTTCCATATCTTGTGCATTACACCCTACATTTCCTATCTCTGGCATTGTAAATGTAACAAACTGTCCGGCATATGAAGGATCAGTAACAATTTCCTGATACCCGGTAAGAGAAGTGTTAAAAACGATCTCTCCAACAGATGTACCCTCTGCACCAAAACTCTTAGCCTCTAAAAATAGACCATTTTCAAAATACAAACTTACTTTTTTCATCTTCTATCCTCCATCATCGATCTTCCATCAAACATTAAAGCATTCCTCTTTTCGATAATTCTTCCTGATACAGCCTTTCATACATCAGTTCATAATCCTGACTACCGGGAATGATCTCTCTGTCCATGTTTCTAATTTTGTCATACACGATATCATCGATCTCATCATAAGCATCGGCAAAGGCTTTAAATGATTTAAAGATCACATTCTTCACCTGGTTTTCATTTACCGTATATTCTGCAAGATAATTCTCATACAATTCATCCAAAATAAGGTGAGCAAGGTCATTATAACGGTCATCATAGTTCATGATCACACCTGCTTCTGCTGCCATTTTCTTTTTGATCATAAAGAAAAGTTGCCTCTCATCTGCATGCTGAAACTCTATTTCATCATAATTTTCATCTAAGATCTTTTTTACTTTCTCATCAAGTGCATGCTCTTTGGCAAGATTTGCATCAATAATTATTTTTGCAGCTGCAACAACAGCTTCTTTCCCTTTAGGCATAGTGATAAAAGGAGCATTTGCCAGATCAATTCCGATCTTAGCTGCTACATATCCTGTTTGTTGTGGTTTTAATCTCATTAGTACCCCTTATTTTATCTAATTGAACGTTATCTAGGCAAAGCCCAGATAACTTACGCTAACGCTATGTTTTCTTCAGCAGAAAGCTCATAGCACTAGTGCTATTTTATCGAATTATTGTATCTTCACGCTCTGGACTTGTGGAAATAATTCCCATTCTCGTCCCTATCATCTCTTCAAGTGCCAAGATGTATGACTTTGCAGTCTCCGGCAAGAGATCAAATTCTCTTACACCTTCGGTTTTATCCCAACCCGGGAAAGAGGTATATATTGGTATGGCATCTTCAAGGTCGTAAGGTACATAATCAACTTCTAACCCATCAACTTCATAGGCAACACATACTTTTACCTCATCAAAACCGTCAAGTACATCCAACTTCATAAGCGCAACCTGATCGACACCATTTACACGCACTGCATGACGCATTGCAACAGCATCAAACCATCCGCATCTTCTTGGACGACCTGTTGTTGTACCAAACTCATGTCCGTTTTTACGTAACTTGTCACCCTCTGCACCGAAGTCTTCACTCGGGAAAGGTCCGTTACCTACTCTTGTGCAGTATGCTTTGGCAATACCGGTCACTTTTCCAATATCTTTAGGGTTGATCCCAAGACCAGTACACGCACCGGCACTTACAGTTGATGAAGATGTTACATAAGGATATGTCCCATGATCAATATCAAGCATCGTTCCCTGTGCACCTTCAAGAAGTATTTTCTTATCCGCATCCATGATCTTCCACATCAGTTGTGTGGTATCTGTAATAAATGGTCCAAGTATTTTTTTATACCCTTCAAGTTCTGCCAAAAGCTCTGCTTCTGCCGGAGTATCAACACCCATTGCATCAAATATTGGTTTATTCATTTCAAAAAATGCTACAATCTTCGCTGTCATTTTTACAGGGTCAAGAAGTTCTCCGAGTCTATGACCTACTCGTGCCACTTTATCACCATATGCAGGTCCAATCCCTTTACCTGTAGTACCAATGGCTTTATCACCCTTCATACGCTCTTTTGCCTGATCGATCAGAGCATGATAAGGCAGAAGGACATGTGCTTTGTCTGAAAGAAAAAGTCTTCCTTCAAGATTATCGAACTGATCCATCTCTTTAATGAAATCTACCGGAGAAAGAACCACACCGTTTCCTACAACATTCTTAGCCGCAGGATTAAGTACACCGGAAGGAATGAGGTGTAATGCATATTTTTTATCACCAATAACGATAGTATGCCCGGCATTGTGTCCACCTGCAAAACGACATACATAGTCATGTGTCTGTGCCATATGGTCAACGATCTTTCCTTTACCTTCATCTCCCCACTGGAGACCTACAATTAAATCTGCTTTACTCATCTTATTCCCTACCCATTTTATTTATTATACATTCATCCGTGTAAAGAGCAAATCCTGCTGCTTCAACACCGTCTATGGTGTAAATTCCACCTGTTGCCAAAAGAGCATTATCTTCAAACATTCTAAATGTCAAAGAGTCATAATATCTCATTTTTGCATAAAAAAGCGGAGAAATGACCATATTGTCATATTCCACTTTTTCCGTAGCCTCTTTTATCTTTTCCAATTCGGCTTTGATATCATCCGGAAACACCGACAGATCATTCAGATCAGATACTGAATTCAGACGCACCAACTGTTCTATCCAAGGCAGGTCAGCAGCCATGATCTGTTCAACATGCATAGACTTCAACACTTCCAGAGAAACCCCATAATTCTCGTTCAAAAGATGAGGAATACGAATATTGGCTATCTGCATCACAGGCTCTGCCCCGATCTCTTTTAAAAGCATGGTTGTGATCTTGGCGATCTCTTCAAAACCTCCATCAATGATCTCTCCGCCGATCTGATACTGCTCTTTCGTTGGGAAACTCACTGTTGGTTGAATGTAGAACCACTTTTTAGACTCTGTAGAACGCCCAAGTCTTTTTGTGACGATACGTACTACGTCTGCTGTAGAGTCGGCACGAAGAGTCACTTCATGATTCTCATCATCATTCAATCTTACCAAAGGTCTTTTATCATCAAAAGATTCATGCTGGTGGTAAGAAAAGAGTGGTGTCACGATCTCTTCAAAACCGAAATTATCCAACATCTCTGCTGAGACGAATTCTATCTCTCTTTTTACTTTGGCACTTTGTCCAAAATAGAGTTTTGATCCGCTTGGGATCTCATGTTCAAATATCATTATTTCTCTTCTTTTTTCGGAGTAGGATTGATGGTCGATTTGAAATACTCTTCATTAAAGACACGAGATGCTGTCCCGTCAAAGTTTCTGCGTCCAAGTTTTGCCAATGCCAACTCCACCGCATTCACAACCCATACCATCTCAGATATATCAATGAGTCCCATATTGTTAATACGGAAGATCTTACCCTTAAGATGATCTTGCCCGCCTGCTACATTCACACTAAACTCTGTTTTTAGTAAAGTACGTATCTCAGAAGCATTCTCGTCATCGATCGTGGTCATGGATCTTGCCGGAGTTTTCGGATAAGAGTGCAGTCCCAGAGCTTCCAAAGCAAAACGTGTCGCTTTGGCACGACGTGCAGTATCACAGTAAAGCATACCGATACCACCTTGCTCATTGATCTCTTGAAGTATCGCTCTCAACCCAATAATAAGTGTGGTCGCAGCGGTGTATGCTGTGGTGTTTTGTTTCTGTTTTTTAATTTCTGATGCAAGGTTAAGGTAATACCCTTTCCCCCCACCAATTTTTTCAATAGCCGCAGAACTTAAACCAAGAATCGACAAACCTGGTGGCAGCATCAACGCTTTTTGACTTCCTGCAATGATACAGTCTATGTTTTCCACATTGATACGCTCCACACCGATCGCCGTGATCCCGTCTGCAATGACCATGATCGAAGGGTTGATGGCTTTCACCGCTGCTGCTATCTCTTCAACAGGATGACGAAGACCACCTGCAGATTCGGAGATCTGAATTGCCAAAGCATCAATAGCCGGGTTTGCTTTTACCGCTTCTACAACTTCTTCAACAGACGCAGGTGTATCCCATTCATGTTTAATTTCAACATTTTTAAGACCGGATGCAAGAGCAATCTTTCCAAAACGCTCACCGAACTTTCCAGAGTTCACAGAAAGCAAAGTATCTTTACAAAGATTCGTGACCGCAGCTTCCATTGCGCCTGTCCCCGAAGAGGCAAGCATGATCACTTCATCGGTAGCAAAAAGGTTAAAAAGAAGTTCACGGGTTTCAGCGAATATTGCTTCAAACTCCGGTGTTCTATGGTGTAAAGTAGGTGTAGCCATAGCAAGTCTCACTGACTCAGGTACTGGCGTAGGTCCAGGTGTAAAAAGTAGCATATTCATCCTCGCAATCGCCATCATGACGACGGCGTAATTAGCGGGATTATATCGAAAAGGAGGTTAAAGGTTGTTTTCTCGCAAAATAACTTAGAAATGGGTTAGTTAGAATTTGTTTTATATAATGCATGATTTTCCGTATTAAAGAATAAGCTATAAACCCACCTGCTTTAATGCACTCTCCACAAGAAAAGTACTTCTATTCATATTATGACTTTTTGCATATTTATCTATATGCTCCAAGGCATAAAGAGGCACAGTAATATTAATACGTTTTGTTTTTGTCAAATGTGAAGGCTCTTTTATGACACTTCCTTGCTTAAATGCTACATCCAAATAAGAAGCAAAAGCAGACTTTGCATCTTCTATGGCTTCGGCAATATCATCTCCATCTCCTGCGATAAAAGGCAGATCCGTATAGTATGCAACGATACCTCCACCCTCTTCTTCATTTAACTTTCTTGTGGCTATACCATATTCAAGTTCCAAATAATATTTTTTATTTTTTTTCATCATACTCTCCTATTGACTTCATAGCCATAAGAGAGAAGTAACTTCTTCAAATCCTCAAAACGAACATCTTTTGGATTGTTTCTCATAGCTTTTAACAGTTTATCTTTTCTACTCAAGGTATACCTTTATTTATACACACTTTTATTATACACATAAAACATTAAATTTTTATAACGTTGTAGTCTGCTGTCCGATCTTTTTATATCGTGCATAATAGTGTTCTACAAATGATCTTATCTCTTTGTTAAGCGGCAGATACACACCATCATCTTTCATAGTATACTCACTCAAATAAATATTTGCATCCACTTTAGCAAGATAGTTTTCTGCTAACTTTTTGTACGCATTTTGATACGTTTGTTTCATCACATCATATTTACTGTGATCTATCTTGATCTGTCCATCATAGGTTATGACAGCAGAAGAGAACAATATATCTAAATGAATAAGCCCTTCACAATAATACGGTAAGACTTCACCCACTTCTCTCCATGCCATTAAACCAACTGCACGGGAAACAAGATCATCAACTATATGCTTTTTCAGCTCTTCTCTCTCATTTGAGAAGAATGCCATAAGCCCACCAGATGTGGCTTTGAACTCTTCAATATTTTTGAACTGACCGGTACCGTTCATTTTTGTTTCAGTATCTGAATCTATCCATAAGATGTGACCATATTCATGTCCTACGGTTGAAATGTCATAAAGTTCTTGCCAAAGTTCGGGTTCATTGTCCACAAGGTCTTTTTGTTTTTTTACAAATGTCTCACCCATGGTCTCAACAGAGAGTTTCATGATCGGTTTTGCCTTTTTGGATGCCATAACAAAGTCCGCATAAGCAAAGATCTTCTTGCCCAGTTCAGCAGAGACCTGTTCGTCATTTGGAACCACTTGTGCAGAAAAGAGTCCATTGAATTCCGCTGCATAGTACAAGATAGGCTGACCAATATAGAGTTGTGTTTCATCTACCTGTAAAAGATTTTTAGACATTGTATGTAAAGCATCATCTCCAAACTCTTTTGCCAGATCATAGGCAAAAAGTTTAATGTTATTACGGGTACTTGAACCCTCTTGTAAGCTAGGATTGACTATACGAAGATCCCATTCCAGTGCTACGGCCTTTCTATAATGGTCTTCATAATACTCCAAAGGATGCCCTACCTGCAATGGTGTCGTCACAGCCATCCAACGTCTATCCACTTCTGCCCATTTACTTATGAGCTCAGAGGTCTTTGTATGAGAAAAAGCTACTTTTATCGCAGTAAAATAGGCTATCCATTCAGATTTTTGATCAAAAACCTCATCTTCATGCTGATTTAGAAGTGCTATGAGTTGTTCAAGTGCAACTACAACAGCTTCCACTTCTTTAGGAAATGCTTCTGCATAGGCAACAGATTTATATGACGGGATCTCTTTTGTCGGGGTAAGGGTACCCCGACCTACATCTTTCATTAGTACAGAATAACATCTGTCACCCACACAGCCACTCTCATCTTCATCAAGCAGAGACTCACTCTGCAGCATTTCAAAAACTTTTGCATCATCACCATTGAACAAGTCACTTAATTCAAGATTTATAGAGTGGATAATGTGATGTGTCCAGTGACTTTGCCATATACTCAAAGTAACCCCTACAAAATGTACACCAAGCATTAAAGAACGGTAAAAAGGTGTGAGCAGTTTATGCTCTTCTACCCAACTAATAAAACTTTCATGACGTGTGATGTGCATCGTACTCGCAAATCCATACGCCAACTCTTTTTTCATGGCTATCTCTTCTTTAGAGCAACCATTTTTCT
>JAGGRU010000102.1 GCA_021159425.1 Sulfurovum sp. | reverse complement strand
AAGTGATGGAAACGGCTATGGCGCAGATCCAAAAAGGTATACTCTCTAACGATGACAAAATGGTGGTTGAAGGTGTAGATAATCTTAAAAAGGCTACTGCCAATGTAGAGGTTGCTCCTAAGTGGAAAATGGATTACAGTCCATCTTATGCAAAGCAGCAAACAGAGAATATACTGACATACGCCGATAAAATAAAAAGTAGTATAGGAGAAAATCGTAAACACAGTGCAAGTAAAAGCTATACTAAAATACTTAATGAATGTATCTCTTGTCACAATAAACTAAGAAGATGGAAATAAACCACTCTCACAAATGTAAGACAATTGTAAGATATACTTCAGATAGATAAAAAACCAGGAGGGTAGAATGAACAAGAAACTAGTAGGATTCATAGTTGCCGGTGTTGCTGTATTTGCATTGAGCGGTTGTGGTAGCAGTGGAGGCAATGATGTAGTCATTGTTGATCCTGGTCCAGAATATGTGACACTGTTTTTAATGGATGAAACGATTGGTTTAGGAGCAGAATTTGTTCCTTATACTTGTTATGGTCCAGACGAAACGATTGTGACAGATGATTTTACAAATGCATTTGGTGAATTTACATTTGTTGCAGGAGACCGTTGTGAATTTGATCTTTTTGACTTCGCTGGCACAGTTCCTTTTTATGATCACCCTCTCTATATTGCAGATGACTTAGGAGAAGGTAAAGATGATATACCATACAGTTGTGATAACGGTATCGATATTGTAGAAGGTGCAACAGATATTTTTGGATCTTTTGACTATCCGGAAGATGCTTTCTGTAAATTTTATTTGTAATTCTTCTTAACTGGTTTCACCTTTCACTAGGTGTAACACTATGTAGGGTGGGCTTTTAAGCCCACCAACAATTGCAAAGCAATTGATATTTATTTTTCGCTGCGTTCATGGTGGGCATAAATGCACCACCCTACATTAAAACTACTACATCAAGAACAAGTATATAACCTCCAAATAACCACAATTTAGTTAAAATACCTCTAATTTAATTCAGGACATTTTTCAATGGATATTAGAAAAGCATATTTAGATTTTTTTCAAGAAAGAGGACACCAGCTCATAGCAAGTTCTCCGCTTGTCCCCGATGATGCAACACTTATGTTTACCAATGCAGGTATGGTACAGTTCAAGAATATTTTTACAGGTGAAGCACCTATCCCAAACCCTCCAAGAGCAACTTCTTCACAAACCTGTCTCAGAGCAGGTGGAAAACACAATGACCTTGACAATGTAGGGTACACAGCACGTCACCATACACTGTTTGAAATGCTGGGGAACTTTTCTTTTGCAGACTATTTTAAAAAAGAAGCCATTGCTTATGCCTGGGAGTTCATTACTTCTGAGAAGTATTTAAATCTACCTGCTGAGAAGATCTGGGTAACTGTGCATGACAGCGATAAAGAAGCTTTTGACATGTGGAAAGAGCACATTGCAGAAGATCGTATTGTCTATTTTGGTGATGCAGACAACTTTTGGCAAATGGGTGATACAGGTCCCTGTGGCCCTTGTTCTGAAATATTCTACGATCAGGGTAAAGAGCATTTTAACGGTCCTGAAGACAGAATGGGTGGAGAGGGTGACAGATTTTTAGAGATCTGGAACCTGGTTTTCATGCAGTATTTTAAAGATGAAACAGGTGCATTAACACCACTTCCAAAACCTAGTATCGATACTGGTATGGGACTTGAAAGAGTGGTTGCCATAAAAGAGGGAAAACTAAATAATTACCACTCTTCACTCTTTATGCCTTTCCTTGACAAAATAGGAGAACTTGTGGGTACGCCGTATGATTTTGATGCAGCCAACTCTGCTTCTTACCGTGTCATTGCTGACCATTTGCGTTCTTGTTCTTTTCTTTTGGCTCAGGGTGTCAACTTTGACAAAGAAGGACGTGGGTATGTACTTCGCCGTATTATGAGACGTGCCATTCGTCACGGGTATCTTCTGGGACTTCGTGGACCGTTCATGTATAAACTGGTAGATACACTGGTAACACTCATGGGTGAGCAGTATGACTATCTGAATTCTAAAGCAGAAGCGATCAAAGCTTCTATGAAACTGGAAGAAGAGCGTTTCTTTGATACGATCGAAGCAGGGATCAAACTCTTTAATGAAGAGTTGAAAAACACCACAGATATCTTTAATGGTGAAGTTGCATTTAAACTTTATGATACTTACGGTTTCCCACTTGACCTTACGGAAGATATGCTTCGTGAAAAAGAGATAGCTCTTGACATTGATGCTTTTGATGCTAAAATGCAGGCACAAAAAGCACAATCCAAAGCAAACTGGAAAGGTACGGGTGATGCTGCAACTACCGGTGATTTTAAGGCTTTAAAAGAGAAGTTTGGTGAAAACAAATTTGTAGGGTATGAAAAAACAGCCAACGAGACAAAAGTACTGGCACTGCTTGATGAAAACTTTAAAGAGGTTGGAAAGATCGACGGCAAAGGCTGGGTGATGCTTGAAGAGACACCTTTTTATGCAGAGTCCGGTGGACAGTCCGGTGATCATGGGATCATTTGTACCAATGGTTGTGTCATCAGTATGAAAGTGACTGATACAAGAAAATTTCTTGATATGAACCTTTCAGCAGTAGAGGGGAAACTTGCCATTAATGATAAGGTTGAAGCAGTCGTTTCCGAGGATCGTATGGAGATAGAAAAACACCACTCGGCAACACACCTGCTTCATGCAGCGCTAAGAGAACTTCTTGGAGATCATATCTCTCAGGCAGGTTCTCTCAATGATGCCAAACGGTTACGTTTTGACTTCTCACATCCAAAAGCGATGACGTCTGAAGAGTTGACAAGAGTAGAAGCCTGGGTGAATGATAAAATTCTTAGAGGTATTCCTGCTGAGACCAAAGTTATGACTGTAGATGAAGCGAAAAATTCAGGTGCCATGGCACTTTTTGGTGAAAAGTACGGTGATGAAGTAAGAGTGGTAAACATCGGGGATGCTTCGATTGAACTTTGTGGTGGTACACATGTTGAGAATGCAGCGAATATTGGGTTGTTTATGATCAGCAAAGAGTCAGGTGTCTCTGCGGGTGTGAGACGTATTGAAGCAGTCTGTGGAAAAGCAGCGCTTGAAAAAGTTTCTGCGTTTAGAGATGAGATCTCTGCCATTAAAGAAGAGGTAAAAAATCAAAACCCAATCGCGGGAATTACTAAACTTAAAGAACAGATCAAAATGCTTAAAGGTGAATTGCAAACTGCACTCTCTTCTACAAAAAAAGAGTTGTCTGTGGCTGAGGTGAATGGTGTGACTGTGATTGTGGAAGAGGTGGAAGCAGGGGACATTAAAGAGCTCATTGATGAAGCAAAAAATAAGTACGAGAACCTTGCCATTATGCTTTTCCAGAAAAAAGGTGACAAAGTGATGTTGGCTGCCGGCACCAAAGGCACTACTGTTAAAGCCGGAGACTGGATCAAGTCTATTGCCCCTATTGTTGGTGGTGGCGGTGGTGGTCGTCCTGACTTTGCACAGGCCGGGGGGAAAGATCCCTCTAAGATCACAACGGCACTTGAAGAAGCAAAAGTATATTTGTCTGAGATTCTAGAAGGTGGAAATTAGTATGACGGAACTGTTTAGCAACTATGGACATTTGCTGGTCTTTTTACACGTACTCTCTGCCTTTATTTGGGTAGGTGGCATGATCGCTATGCGTGTAGCCGTACATCCAGTTATTAGCAGAGGCGGTGTGACAGAAGAAGAGATGTTGCAAAGTGATGTGATGTCTAAAATGTTAGAACCTATACAGAGACTGGGTATCACTTTACAGGTGACAGGTGGACTGTTTAACCTGGTCATGCCTTTCATCATATTGTTATTTGTCACAGGTTTGACTATGGCGATAGCTACAAAAGGACATCATGGTGATCTTAAATCACTTTTTCTCTCCAAAGAGATAATTTGGACCATTATGGCAGTTAATTACACTTATATGTATGTCAAACGTGCAAAAGCGTGGAAACTCTTTAGGCAAGGTAAGCTCAAAGAGGCAAAAGCAGAACTCACCTGGATCCCAAATGTGCTTTTACCGCTTAATATTGTTTTAGGATTAGTAGCATTATGGTTAGGTGTAAGCCTTAGAGGTCTGTAGGGTCGGTTTACCGACCACTGAAGCAAAACATTATTTGGTCGGTGAACCGACCCTACAGTGGATAAAGGATATCTTTGAAAAATCAAACTATTTGTCTTTGTTCTTCTTCTGAATCACGAGCATTGCTTCTAAACAAGTTTGGCATTGACTTTATTCAAAGATCTCCAAATTATGACGAAGATCAGATCACAACAACCATAGCCAAAGATTTTGTTTACATAGCCTCTAAAGGCAAGATGGAATCAGCGGTTAAAGAGTTTGGTCTGGAGATGCCGCTGCTCTGTGCCGATTCAGTCATTATGGCAAAAGACGGTAGTATTCTGCGTAAAGCAAAAGATGTGGAAGATGCAAGACGTATTCTAACTATACAGAGTGGCTCCACTATTTCCATTGTCTCTTCACTACATTTTAGAACCAAGGATTTTTTGTTGGTAGATACCTCTGCAACACATTACCACTTTGCTAAATTTGAAGAGGAAGATCTTGAAGCCTATCTTGAGAATGGTCTTTGGAGAGGGAAAGCAGGAGCCTGCATGGTTGAAGGTTTTTGTAAAAAGTACATTAAGTCTGTTGATGGGTATGAGAGTACGGCAATGGGATTACAGGTAGAAGTTTTGCTGCCATGGTTGAAGGGCAACCACAAGGGATTGCCCCTACAAGATAATTACATAGCCAAATCGTAGGGGTACCCCTTGTGGGTACCTTTTATGTGAAGAGGAAGAGGAAAACAGTATGTATGAAAATGAATTAAAAGCACTGAAAAAAGCAGGGCGGTTTAGAGAGAGAAAAATTTTTGATGTAAGACTGGATGATCTTGCCTCTAATGATTATTTGGGATTGTCACGCAATAAAAAGCAGTTTAAAAAAGCTGTCAAGATGGTGAATGAATATACCACGTTCAGTTCCAAGGCTTCTATGCTGGTGAATGGCTATCATCCCATACACCGTATTTTTGAAAAAGAGATGGCTGAGGCTAACTCTTTTGCTGAGGGCATTGTCGTGGGTTCCGGTTTTCTTGCAAATCTTGCGCTTATCGAAGCCCTTGTTCGTAAAGGAGATATGCTTTTTATGGATGAAGAGTATCATGCTTCAGGTATCATGGCTGCCCAGCTTTTGGGTGATAGAGTCATTACATTTGCCCATAATGATGTAAGAGATTTGAAGGCCAAACTTGAAGCACATCCTGCTAACCGTCAAATTATTGCGGTTGAGGGTATTTATTCGATGAGTGGTGATATTTGTAGAAGAGATATTTTTACCATAGCTGATAAATTTCAGGCACTACTCATTGTAGATGAAGCGCACTCAGCAGGTGTGATAGGTAAAAACCTTTTGGGTGTCTTTGAATATCATAATATTACTATTCATTCAAGACACATAAAGATGGGAACTCTGGGGAAAGCCTATGGCTCTTACGGAGCATATATTTTAGCTTCCAAAACGATTATTTCCTTCTTGGAAAATAGAGCTAAGCCGATTATCTATTCGACCGCACCTTCGGTATTTGATACAGCTTTGGCACAGGTCAATTTTGAATATATCCAGAAAAATGCAAAAAATTTAAGAAAGAAGATCAAAGCACAGCAAAAAGTGGTATTTTCTATGATGGGTATGGAGCCAAGAAGCCTTATTGTACCTATAGAAGTGGAGAGTAATGACTTCGCACTCTTTATGCAACGGGGGCTTATGGATCAGGGTTATCTTATTGGTGCCATACGTCAGCCTACTGTGGCAAAACCTATACTCAGAGTGATATTGAATTTGGGAGTCTCTCCTAAAAAGCTTCGACACGTATTGGCACTCATTAGGCATAACACGGTACAATAAACGTTATAATGAAATTTTAAAGGGTCGGCGTGTTCAGTAGTTTAGTCAAAGGTTCTATTATTTTGATAATGTTATTCGTTGTAGCACTGACTGCAGCATTTATCTATGCATATGAAGAGATATCATTAGATGCAGATAAACTCATTAACTACAAGCCCGAAACTTCTTCCGTTATTTTAGATAGAAATGGTGAAAAGCTTGCTTATGTTTTTAAAAAACAGCATCGCCTCTATGCAACCTATGATGAGATACCGGGATTTCTGGTTGAAGGTCTTGTTGCTATGGAAGATACACGTTTTTTTGAACATAATGGTGTGAACCCGGATGCTATTATCAGAGCGATCATAAAGGACATAAAAGCAGGTAAATTTGTAGAGGGGGGAAGTACCCTTACACAACAGCTTATTAAAAATAAAATTCTCTCTAATGAGAAAAAAATAGCCCGTAAGATCAAAGAAGCGATCTTGGCACTTAAAATAGAACAAAAACTTTCCAAAGAAGATATTATAGAGAGATACCTTAATGAAATATCGTATGGTAATAACTATTTTGGTGTGAAAACGGCTGCAAACGGATATTTTCATAAAAAGATGAGTGAACTAACACTCAAAGAATCAGCTATTTTGGTTGCTTTACCAAATGCACCGAGTTATTACAATCCACTTAAACATTATAAACGTGCTTTGAATCGTGCAAACAATGTGCTTTACCGTATGAAAAGTATTGGATGGATCACAGAGAGTAATTACCTTCAGGCAGTGAAAGAGTCTCCCAAAATTTATAAAACGTCACTCACTCAAAATATTGCACCTTATATTGTAGATGAAGTGTTAAGACGTTTTAAGGGTAGGTTGGGAGATATACGTACAGGCGGATATAAAATTTATACGACTATAGATATGAAACAGCAAGCTATTGCACGAGATGCTGTAGATTTTGCCTATAAAAAAGCATTAAAGAAATATAAAGAGAATCCTGAAAAATCTACACTCAATGCAGCATTTGTAGCAGTTGAAAGTAAAACAGGTGATGTTTTGGCAATGGTAGGAGGAGTAGATTATAAAAAATCTGTTTTCAATAGAGCAACACAGTCTATGCGTCAACCGGGGTCTGCGTTTAAACCGTTCATTTATCAGACAGCATTAGATATGGGATACAATCCTGCAACGCCATTAACAGATCTTGCACGCACATTTCAATATTACTCCAATGGAGTACGTAAAGTCTGGGCACCTAAAAATTATGAACGTGATTTTAAAGGTTTTATGCCATTAAGAGAGGCTTTAGTTCATTCACGTAACCTTGCAACCATTAATCTTGTGTCTGATCTGGGAGTAAGTACCATACGTAAAAGACTGGCTTTTCTGGATGTACCGCACATACCAAGAGATATGTCAATTGCTCTTGGTAACCTTGGTTTAAGTCCACTTAAGATGGCACAGATCTTTTCTGTATTTGCAAATAAAGGGCACATGATCGCACCTAGAATAGTATCCAAGATCGTCTCCAGAGAAGGGGCGGTTATTTATGCAACACGCCCAAAAGAGATTGCAGACTTCTCGACGCCGGAACAGACGTATATGATGACAGATATTTTGAAAGATGTCGTAAAAAGAGGAACAGGTAAAAATGCACAGGTAAAAGGCATAGAACTTGCAGGTAAAACAGGTACTACCAATAAAAATGTAGATGCCTGGTTCTGTGGTTATTCCCCAACGATCGAGGCTATTGTCTGGTTTGGCAGAGACAACAATAAACCTATAGGAAAAGGTGCAACAGGTGGAGCCACAGCTGCACCGGCTTTTGCATATTATTATAAAAAACTACTTGAGCTTTACCCTGAGACGAAAAGATCATTTGACATACCACAAGGGGTATTTAGAGGTGAATATGAGGGTAAGTCAGAACTCTATACAGAGTTGTCACCATTCCCTGTAAAAAAGATGACTGTCCAGGAAGAGTATGACAGTCTCTCTGAAGGAGAGAGTGTGCAGGACGATGAGTATGGGGTGATAACAATGGATGATGAAGATATCCGTCCTGAAGAAGATATGGGTCTTGCAGAGACGTTGAATATTGATGATGATCTCAATGAATATATAGATTATGATGATCCTCTGCATCCAAGAAGAACTGTTCCTGAAGAACCTGATTCTCAAGACAGTGGTACAATGTTCTAATCCTGCACAGATCTTCATTATATAAATTATGTAGGGTGTTTGTGCCCTCACAACACCAAGAATATTCAGCGCAGTATCATAAGATTAAAAATAAGTTGTTGATATAAGTATGTTTATAAGAAGAACTCTTGGGTAAAACCCAAGAGTATGTTTTAAAAAGTGTTTAGCAAGAGTAAGTTGTTTTAAACTCAAATCCTGTTGGTCTGGCTTCATCCGGGTGAACCTGACTTTGGAACATATATAATCTATATGCATTGATAAATTCATCAGACATAACCGGCTTAAGGAATTCAAAGTCACTACGAAGACCTTCAAGTGCTTCTCTCAGCGTACGAGGCATTTGTGGGATATCTTTCTCTTTGATCTCGTCAAGTGTTAACTCAAACAAGTCAATATCCATAGGTCCAACAGGTACATCTTTATTTTTAATACCGTCAAGACCTGCAAGCATAAGCACTGAAAAACAAAGGTAAGGACATGCTGATGAGTCTGGCCATCTGGTCTCAATTCTTGTAGCATACTCACCTGAACCATAAGGAATACGACAAGCAGCAGATCTGTTTTGACTTGAGTAAGTCAAGATAGATGGAGCTTCAAATCCCGGAACCAATCTTTTGTATGAGTTTGTACTTGGGTTTGTAAATGAGGCAACTGCTGCAGAGTGT
>JAGGRU010000098.1 GCA_021159425.1 Sulfurovum sp. | reverse complement strand
TTTAACGTTTCCCACTCTTCGTTCTCTACCATCTTTTGACACTTTTCAAGTTCAGCCTGAAACGAATCAATGGCTTCGAGTAGATTACTCTTATTTTGTCTAAAAATATCTTCCCACATATTTGGTGAAGATTTGGCAATACGACTCATATCTTTAAAACCACCGGCTGCAAGTGCAACAATGCTGTTTGCTGCTTCTTGTTTCATCACTGCATTGGCAAGAGAATAACTCACTGCATGCGGCATATGTGAAATAAAGGCTGCATGTCTGTCATGCTCTTTTGCACCCATGAAAACAAGTTGCATTTTCATGTCTAAAAAGAGTTTTTTAGCTATGTTTTGTTGATATTCTCCACTTTTTTCCAAGTCACAAAGTACAACGGTTTTATCTGTATAAAGATCAGAGATTGCGGCAGAAGGACCAAACTTTTCAGTACCTGTCATAGGGTGTGCAGTCACAAAATTTGCTCTTATCTCTTTAGGAATAGAGTCGGATATCTTTTCTTTTGTACTGCCAAAATCGATAATAGTGCATTGAGGATCAAGAGTTTTAAACTGTTTTGAAACAGCAATAATACCATCTACAGGAATGGTCAAAAGAATAATATCACAAGAGCTTATTTCATCGAGTGTATATACAATTTCATTCACTAAACCCAGCTCAAGTGCCTCAGCACAGTGCTTTGTATTGTGATCCAGACCTATAAAATAAAATGATTTTGAACTCTTTTGAAGTGCTATGCTGAGTGAGCCACCCATAAGCCCAAGACCGATAATGCCTATTTTTGTTCTTGCCATTTGCTATCCAGATATTTTTAAGAGAATTATAACATTATTTTTTTCTTTATTATGCAATCTCTTATTGAAAAAAAGATAAAATAATAGCAAAATATAAACAAGGTTAACTATGATGAACAGAATAATACTTTCTTGGATGCTTGTCGGCTCTTTACTGCTGGCGCAAAAAGTGACACAGATTAAATTTGTAGGGCTTGCTCACCTTTCTGCTTCTATGGCACTGGAAGTAGCAGATATCCGTGTTGGTGACCAAATGGATCCTGAAAAGATCGATGATTCTATTAAAAATTTCTTTGAACAGGGGTATTTTAAAGATGTATGGGTTGATAGAAAAGGTGGTACACTTACCTATCATTTTGATGAAAAAAGATCTGTTGCAAACATAGAGATCAAAGGCTACGGTTCCGGTGATGACGGCAAGAAGCTGAAAGAAAACCTTGGTCTTAAAAAAGGTGATCTTTATGATGCAGCGCGTGTTGCCCAGGCAAAAAAAACACTTGTCGCACAGCTTGAAGCAAAAGGTAACTATGATTCTGTAGTGGAAGTAACTGTCAAGCCTATCGGGGATAGTGCAATGTCAGTTGTTTTTGATGTGAACAAAGGTGAAAAAATTAAAATTAAAAAACTTAATTTTATAGGGGCTAAAGAGTTAAGTCAGAGTGATCTTGAAACAGGCATAGTGAACCAGGAAGAGGACATGCTTGGCTGGATACCATTTTATTTCCATAGTGGTGAAGTAAAAGTGGATCAACTTGAATATGATGCTTTCAGAGTTAAAGAGACGTATATGAAACATGGTTATTTGGATGCTACTGTCTCTAAGCCTTTGATGCGTGTGGATTACAGTTCATACTCTGCGGAAATTGATTATCAGATCAAAGAAGGGGTTCAATATCGAGTAGGTAAAGTGAGTGTGTCACAAAGTATTCCAGGTCTTGATACCTCGGCATTAATAAGTGATCTTAGACTTAAAAAAGGTAGAATTTTTAATATTGACAGAATGCGTAAAGACATGAAAAGGCTTGAAGCAGCAGCAGGTGATCTCGGTTATGCCTATGCAAAAGCTTCACCAAATATGCATAAAATTCCGGAAACGAAACAGGTTGATATACAGTATAATCTTAAAGCAGGGTCAAAAGTAACGATCAATGATGTATTGATCTCGGGTAATGATACTACAAAAGACAGAGTTATTCGTAGATATATCTATCTTGCCCCAGGTGATAAATTTTCTGCGACTGACTTGAGAGACTCTAAAAGTGCACTGGGAAGAACCGGTTTCTTTGAAAAAGTAGATATTCAAAGTCAAAGAGTATCTGATGATAAGATCAACCTTTTGGTTAAAGTGAAAGAGACAAGTACGGGTACGATCTCTGCAGGTGGTGGTTATGGGTCTTATGAAGGACTTATGGTAAATGCATCTATTTCCGATAAAAACTTATTTGGTTCAGGACTTAACACGACTTTAGGTTTTGAAATTTCAAAAATTTCAAAAAACTATAACCTCTCTTTTGTAAATCCAAAGGTATGGGACAGTATGTATAGTATGGGTATAAGTTTTTATGTAAGAGATTATGAATATATTGATTATACACAAGATCAGGTTGGTGGAGCACTTAATGTTGGTAGACAATTTTTAAGACACTTCTATGGTTCAGTAGGTGTGGGTTATGTTGATAATCAATCTACATATAATGAAGATTATCAGCCGATAGGCAGTATTAATGTGAACTTTTATAATGATCAGTATGAAAAAATTTCCGGTTTTGCCTCTTTGAAATTTGACAATACAGATGATTACTATATGCCAAGATCAGGATTTATTGCAGCTGTAAATGGAGAGTATGCACAAATGGATGGAGATATGCAGCAAATAAATATTGATAGAGGTTATAATGACTTCGATGATTTCACTAAAGTACATGCCCGTTTTGGTGCATTCTATGGAATCAATGACTGGGTAGATTATGATCTTATTTTAAGATTTAAAGCAAGATATACAAATATTATATCTCAAAATGATGAGTATATCCCAATTGCCGAGAGAATTTTTATGGGTGGTATAGGATCGGTCAGAGGGTATAATCCATATTCTATCTCTCCAAGGGTTATAGAAACCCTTGATGGTACTGCCAGAGCAGCAACAGACGATGATATTTTGGGAGACAGAATTGGTGGTACAGAACGTGCCTCTGCAACGGTTGAAGCAAGTATTCCTCTCTCTGAAGCAGCAAAAATGAGACTGGCTTTCTTCTTTGATTATGGTGTGATCGGCACAGATCCTGTACGTAGAGCTGCAGGGCAAGATCCCATAGAATTTGATGACATTGAACGATCATCTACAGGTGTTGTTTTAGAGTGGCAATCTGCATTTGGACCTATTAATCTTGTATTTGCTTATCCGATTAGTGAAGAAGTCTGGGATGAAAAAGCAACATTTGAATTTTCTATGGGAACGAAGTTTTAATTTTCTGTAGGGTCGGTTTACCGACCAAAATAATATAGTGGTCGGTAAACCGACCCTACTTTATATACCCAACTCTCTATTCTTCGGCAATTTCTCTTCATCCTTGATGATGATCGCAAATGCTATAGGTTTTTCTAAATTTTTTATTTTCTCTTTCGCTAAATAAAGTGGCTTATCTGAAGTGATCGTGAGTGTTTGGTTTACATAAGAGAAATCTATTTTTGCAGAGTTTGATGCTTCATGTATGAATACAGTAAGTGTATAGATAAAACTTAACCAGAGCAGATTACTTTTGGGTGGCAGTAGAGGTTCAAAACTTTGAAAAAGCGGTTTATTCAGCAATTCTTTCCCATGCATTCTCAGTAAAAGTGATACAAGCAGGATCTGTTCATGTGTAAAACCGTAATTCAACTCTTGCATAGCGATGTAAAATGCATGTTGGTGCGATTTATAGATGGTCAGCGTATTTCCGATAGTTGAGAGTTTGATCGCCCAAAGCAACTCTTTGTTGTACTGTTGTTGATCATTTATCTCTATTTGAAGCTCAGCATAAAGATCAGAAGCAATTTTACGTTTATTCTTCTTTTTTGACTCTACTTGTATACAAGGTTTAAATCTATCTAAAATAGAAATAATACTTGGATTTATATCTCTTGGAAATTTTAGATTTTCATGTTTTAATGCCTGTTCAAGAAATACCCCTTCTCTTACGCCAACAGAACTTGACATAACAGAGTCTGCGCCAATACGAGAGAGTATCTCATTAAAGATAAGTGTGCCTTCCCTTATGGTATCGTAACGATTTTTTTTCAATCCGAATTTTTTAAGATTCTTTGCAGAAGAGAGGGGGATGTCTTCTAAATACGCTTTGAACGCATCTATCTCATAAATAAATGCATGAAGTTTATCTAAAGGATGCAGTGAAAGCTTCATAATGCCCTTAGAAAGTGTTCTTGCTGTACCACCTATACCAATGGCCAGTTTATGTTTAAAATGTATAGGGAGTCTCTGTAGCTCTGTTCTTATATAAGCTTTTGCTTTTTCATTGATCTCTTGACGGGACATCTCTTTATCAAAGAATAGTTCTTTAAGTCTTACTGTACCTAAATTAAGAGAATAGGTATCAACAATATTTCCGTTTTTAATGAGTGCCATATCTGATGAGCCACCACCAATATCTATGGTTATTCCACCCTGAACGGGGAGAAGATTATTTGCAGCAATAGCTCCGTATGTTGCTTCTTTCTTGCCATCAATGATCTTAATTGAAATACCAAGTTCTTTTTCTATCCATTTTACAAATATTTTTCCATTGGGTGCATCTCGCAGTGCAGAAGTTGCGACACATATTGTTTTGTGGACTTGGAATTTTTCTATGGTGTGGGTGAAAGATCGGAGGGTTAAAAAAGCTCTTTTGATGCCAACAGGTTGTAGGTATGCGTTTTTTTCATAAGCACCTTCCCCTATACGAACTTTAGACTTTTGTTCACAGATCAGGTGAAAGCCGTAATGACTTGTTTTTTCAAAGATCACAAGTCTGGCGGAGTTGGAACCGATATCTATGATCGCGGTTCTTTTAGCCATGATCCGGATTACTCCTCTTTCTGAAGTTTGTCATACTTGAATTTTAATTCTTCAATATTCTCAACATTGTCAGGATCTGAGATAATACAGTCAACCGGACATACAGCAATACATTGAGGTTCATCGAAATGACCTACACACTCTGTACATCTGTCTGAGTCAATAAGATAAACCGGATCGTTCTCTTCAATAGCCTCATTGGGACACTCTTCTCTACAAGCATCACATGCAATACATTCATCTGTTATTAAAAGAGCCATTGTTATCCTCTGTTTGAGCATCCAAAATGATGCTCTAAATAGTTATTTATACGAGTTATAACGGAAGAATGCTTATGCTTTATTTAAAATAGAATAAAATTATTTTTTCTTGGGAGTTTTTGAAAGAGAGGAAGCGTTTTTACGCTTCCTCTACGCTATATTTAGGAAATTTGTTTTGGAAAACAAAATCTGTAACCACGCCGTCTTACGGTTTCGATCGTTGTAATTTCCAATGGCTTGTCCATTTTTTGACGAATTTGGTTAATGGCAACTTCAATGACGTTTGGTGTAACAAGTTCCGGCTCTTCCCAAATTGCATCAAGAAGCTGCTCCTTGGAGACGATTTGATCTTTATGCATAGCCAAATGTGTTAAGACTTCAAAAGGTTTACCTTTAAGTTCTATCTCATTTCCCTGATAAATGATCTTCTCTTCTTCCGGATTAATGATCAGATCTTCAATTTCAATGATATTGGAAGCACCAAAACGAAGTTTCGCTTCAATACGAACAAGTAAGATATCGTAATCCAGAGGTTTTCTGATAAAGTCATCAGCACCGGCACGTAAAGCTTCTATTTCACTCTCTTTCTCTTCACGTTCAGAAAGAACGATCACAGAAGTTTTGTGTGCATCACCCTTAATATCTGCAATAATACCGATGCCGGTAGTACTGTCTCTATCCCAACCAAGCAGTACAAGGTCATAATTTCTAATATCAAGATAGTATTTTGCATCACCTATATTTTCAGCGATATCAGCCTGATAACCAGCTTCAATAAGCTTATCAGAAAGTGTTTTACTTAGTGTTGCTCCATCTTCCATAATCAATACTCTCATGCCTGACTCCTTAGCTTTAAGATTTATTTAATATTATAGCATAAAAATAGGGGTTTCTGAAAGTTTTTTTAAATTATTACGCCATTATGTAAAGATCTTCTCTGTTAAAATTCCCAGGAGTGACTTAAGGCAACAGAACATTCTTTTAAAATATCAGGTTTGGCAATTTTGAGCTTAAGTGTTTTGAGTTGAGGATAGCTTGTATAAAGTCTCTCTTTTAAACCTAAAAGTGCCTCCTCAAGAAGCTCATAGCGTTTTTCTTTCAGTTCTTTTTGGATCAAAAAAACCATATCGGCATAGTTGATGAAATCTTCATTACTGTAAGCATAAGAGGCTTCAAGATCGATGATCACACGTTGCGGTCTGTCCCGCTCAAAATCCAACAGACCAATGATCACATCAAATTGCAGATCGTCTATGTGGATGGTCATATTTTAAACTTTGCCTTCTTCTTTCCTGAAGAGTCTGACTATATTTGGAATATGTTTATACGTGATGATCAGTGCAATGATCCAAATAGGTGCATGAGAACCAATGCCCGGTACTACAGGATACAATATATAAGAAGCAATGATAAAGGCAACAAGTCCTATGAGTGAAGAGAGTGATGAGATCTTTAAGCCTTTACTTGCACCTATCCAGACAGCAATAGCGATCAGGGCAGGTATAGGCATCATTACAAGAAGCACACCAAAACCTGTGGCAACACCTTTCCCGCCTTCAAAAAACAGGAATGCAGAAAAACAGTGTCCTATGACTGCAAGCACAGCAATGGTCCATTGGACAGATTCGGGAGCACCCAGCATTTTGGCGACTAAAATGACTAAAATACCTTTTGTTGCATCTAAAAACAGTGTGGCAGCACCCAGTTTTTTTGCAAGATCTGGGTCTTTTTCTTTTACGACACGTAAAACATTGGTGGCGCCAATATTCCCGCTTCCTTCATTTTTAATGTCAACACCTGCGAATTTTTTTGCCAATAAATACCCGAAAGGGATCCCGGCTATGAGATAAGCAGCAAGATAAAGTACTATATTTTCATTCATAATTGTTCCACAATTTTTATTTATGATGCATTTTAGCCGAATTTTGCTAAAATAGCCACAATTTATCAAAGGGTAACAATGAGTATTGATTATAAAGTAGAAATTAATAAACTTAAAGAAGAACTGGATGTAACAGTTGTTGCACACTATTATCAGCGGGATGAAGTATTTGAAATGGCAGATATTACGGGTGACAGTCTCGAACTTGCCCGCAGATGTGATGCAGATGAGAACCCCTGGGTTGTCTTCTGTGGAGTTGGTTTCATGGGGCAGAGTGTGAAAGTGATCGCCCCTCAAAAACGTGTACTTATGCCAAAAATAGCCTGTTGTGCCATGGCGCGTATGATGGACGGCACATACTTTGAAGAGTCGGTTCAATATATGGTGGACAGAGGTATTGCCAAAGAGGACATTTTGCCTATTACCTACATTAACTCTGATGCATCTGTAAAAGCAAAAGTCGGGGAGATGGGCGGTTATGTCTGTACTTCATCCAATGCTTTTAAAATTATTGAAAAAGGTTTGGAGACAGGGAAAAAGATCCTTTTTGTCCCGGACAGATGCCTGGGACAGAATTTCGCCATACAAATGGGACTTAAGTCTTGTGTGATCGGTGTGGATGTGGATGGCAAAGAGTGTGATCCAAAAGAAGCAGATATCATCTGTTTTAACGGTTTTTGTTCTGTACACCAACTTTTTACAGTAGATGATATAGAATTTTACCGCAACAAATTTCCAGGTATTAAAATAGCTGTACATCCGGAGTGTGATCCCTCTGTTGTACTTGCAGCTGATTTTTCAGGTTCTACTTCACAGCTTATCAAATATGTGAATGATCTTGATCCTGAACAAAAAGTAGCCATAGGAACAGAATACAATTTGGTGAATCGTATGAGAAAAGGCAATACCTATGTACTTTCATCTACGAAACCGGAATGTCCGACCATGAATGAAACAACGCTGGAAGATTTGTACCATACTTTAAAATCTATAAAAGACGGAAAACCTATCAATGAGATAGTGGTAGAGCCTGAAGTTGCAAAGTATGCCAATTTGGCATTGCAGCGTATGTTGGAGATCAAATAAGCTGTAGGGTCGGTTTACCGACCACACATAATATAAAGGTCGGTAAACCGACCCTACGAGAGGACAATATGCTAAAAGAAACATTTTTAAAAGCACTCATAGCAGAAGATATAGGAAGAGGTGATCTTTTTTCCCGTATCTCTGAAAGTAAAGAGATACGTACTTACATTATTGCCAAAAGTGATGGTGTTTTTGCCGGACGTGAATATATTGATGTTTTGGCAAAGATGTATGATCTTTCCTTAATGTGGGAAGTGAAAGACGGAGAGTCTTTTAAAAAAGGTGAAAAACTGGTTTTTATCTCCGGAGATTCAAAAACCATTCTCTCTCTTGAACGTTCTATACTTGATATGGTACTGCATGCAAGTTCTATAGCGACGCTTACAGCACAATATGCAGCTGCCATTAAAGAGACAGGGGTGAAACTTCTTGATACAAGAAAGACCAGACCTCTGCTTCGTGAGTTTGAAAAATATGCAGTACGTTGTGGCGGAGGGATAAACCACCGTATGGGACTTGATGACTGTCTGATGCTTAAAGATACACATTTGAAAACCATCGATGATCTGGACAGTTTTATGACAGAAGTGCGTCAAAAGATCCCTTTTACCTCTAAGGTAGAAATAGAGTGCGAAAATCTGGAAATGGTAAAAAAAGCAATGAAGGCTGGAGCTGACATTGTCATGTGTGACAATATGTCCATCGATAATATGAAAGAAGTAGTTGCTTTTAGAGATGCAAATTATCCACACATCTTACTGGAAGCCTCCGGAAATGTAACACTTGAAACCATTGAAGCTATAGCAAGAACAGGGGTAGATGCGATCAGTTCCGGTTCTATCATACACCAGGCAAA
>JAGGRU010000052.1 GCA_021159425.1 Sulfurovum sp. | reverse complement strand
ACCTTCTACTTTGTCAAAATTTTCAATATAAGGTTTGATATCCAGGAGAGGGGTGCCATCCAGGATATCAACACCTTTGATGGTGACAATATTTCCTACCACTTTAACCAGTTCGACTACGGAGAGTCCCAAGCTATTTGGATGCATAGGTGTTCTTGTTGAAAATACACCTCTTGGGGTATGGGTCATGTCATTAAAAGGGACAACAGAGAGTTTTGGCTCTTTAACTTTGTGAAAATAGTATATAAGATAGACATGTGAAAATCCATCCAAGTCTTTTAACCCCTCTGCATACTCGTCTTTAAATTCTATGGTTGCATAGGTGTCTTTTGCACCTTTTGGCTGTACGGGCATATTGACCAGATCACAAAAAGGCGAAGAAACAGTGGCGATCTGTGTAAGTTCAAAAGTCATTAAGATGCTGTCATAAATGATTCTATGGCACACTCAACACTCTTTGGAATGTCTGTACCTTCAAGATTCATGAAATCTGCCTGCACAGAGTAGAACTTTATACCATTATATGTCATGACGAAGCGTAAAAATCCTGCATAAAGTTTACTTTTCTTTGTTTTCTTACCGGGGTCTGCTTTGTCATTTTCATAAATATAGTAATCTATAGCTACTTTTCCATCGGCTTTTGCATCATGATCTCTTCTTTTGGTAATGGCATCTCTTACCATTTTATCCACCTTTTTAAGTTGAACATATTCAAACATTTTTGTTTCCATGAACTTAGCTTCTTTGATGCGGGAAATGAGTTCATACTCTCCAGTACGAACTGTTTCCTGTGCTTTTTTGAGCAGTTCAACATCATACACTCTTTCAAAAACCTTACATGTCTTATGGCAGGCAAGTCGGGTGCTTTTCCCTCCTCCTGCTGTTTTTGTATTTTGTTTATAAATGTCATTTCCTACAAAATAGAGTAGAGCGATCGCAACTATGGCGTAAATATATTTCATGATATTCCTTAGCGTTGTTGATGTTGTCTATCGTGGGACTTGACGATATCCGGAGCATTGGTATCGTCAAGTATGACCAACTCATTAGCTTCATATCTCTTAAGTGCCTCAGGCAATTCAATTCTATCAGAACCCACATAAAGAATAGTGATACTTCCTTCCTCTTTGATCATCTGATAAGGCGGCTGGCTCATTTTTTGCATAATAAGTGTTTTTACATCTTTTCCCAGTAACCAGTTTACAACGCCTGAACCACCTTGTGCCTCATTTTTTTCTATTGTTATATTTCCATTTTCTACAAAGGCAAACCACTTTGCTTTTCCAAATAGTGGTGCCAGAGCTGAATTTTCTTTGTTTGTTTTTAACGGTATTGCTATCATTTCTTTTTCCTTTAAAATATTGTAAATCTAAAATGTAAAAAGCCTAGAATCTCTTCTATGTCTTTTACAACCTCTTCCATGATCTCACCTTCTCGTGTTCCTGAAAAGAGCCTTGCCATGATGTATCCGTTCATGAGTCCAAGGGTAACTCTCCCGTCACTTTTTTCATACACGGCAATGCTGAGTGGCATTTTTGCAGCCATGAATTTACTGCTGTCATTACTGAGCATTATACCAGAGAGTTTGCCGTTACAAAATTTGATGATCTTTACTTTTCCGACATCTTCACCACCGTTATCTAAAACTTCTTTTTGCTGGTCTATCACAGCTGTAACATGCCATCCCTCTTGTTTGTTGATACGTGTCTGGAGCATTCTTACAGTTTTATCAAAATCATAAGGTACGCTTACCTCTTTGAAAAACATGGTTGGTGCTGCTACTTTAAAAGCCAAACCTGTGACAAACAGACTCAGTACCAAACCTAAGATCATGCCTATTAAAATTCTTTTTTTGTTACTCATTATTCTTCCTCTTCTATACAAATTTTTTCTGCTTTACACGCTAAAATGGTTTTATATGATACAAAACCAATGACTGATGTTGTGAACAGTATTAAGATCACTGAACCCACATATGTTGTTGTTGACCTGACTGCCATGTGCAATAGCAGTGTTGCTATGGTCATGGCTGCCAGTGGGAAAGTGTATGCCCACCATGAAATAAAAAACTGTTTTGTATCGAACATTCGCACCATAAACAGCAGTAAAAGCAGTGTAAAAAGTGCTATGAAGTAGAGAAACATACTAAACATATCTATACTTCCATTGGTGATACGAAAATAACTTACAAAACCTACGGCAGGAGGTGCGATAAGTATAAACAGTGTGGGTACCAACTTCTTGGCTAAAGGATGATGAAAGACGATCCTATACATCATAATGGTAAAAAGAACCAGCCAGAAAAACAGTCCTAAAGCGAAGAAAAAAAGTGATATCCAAACAGGGGCTGCTTCCACACCGACTACAGGGACAAGTACATTACCTACTATGGGGATGAACCATGCCGGATTGCTGTGGACTACTTTGAGTTCATTGTGGATCCAGTAGCGAATGATGATCAGTGTAAAAAAGAGTTGCAAGGGTGTACCGATCCACCAAAGCAGTATGGAAACAGTGGGCGCAAAATCATAAAAAGCAATAGAGAGCAGTAAAAAACTGATCGAGATCGCTGCCATAAAGGAGCTTTTTATTGGGTGGTAAAATTCTTTTTTAACCGCTTCAGGGTAGAGTAGCCATTTAAACATATAGGCTGTAAAAATACCTAAAAACAGAATGGTATCTACAAAAAGAACCAGAGCATATATCCAATATGGCATGTCAATGAGGTGATACGCCTTTGCAAACATGATCGCAAAACCTGAGAGTCCCATAATGATAGCAAAAAGCTGTACAGGAAAGTGTTCAAGTGATCTTTTATTTATTTCCATTTTGATCTTCCTTAAATATATTTTGTTTTGTAATTGAAATCGCCTTATTATGCAAGAGGGCATCAGAAATTTTTTTACGTGCATTTTCTATAAGTCTGGAAAAGGTAGTTCTGGAAATTCCCATTTTATCTGCACACTCCTGCTGGTAAAGACCTTTAAAATCACTAAGTCTCAGTGCTTCCATTTCATCTTCGTCAATGATCATTTTTTCGAGTTTATTATTGCGTATTCCACAAGGCTTGAAGCAGACTTGAGTATGATCTTTGCTAATATTTCGTCTGATCTTTCTTCTTCCGGATTGCATTTATAGACTCCTTCATATTATGAACATATGTTCAAATATTAAGAGAAGTATAGCGAACATATGTGCATAAGTCAATAGTAAATCTTATAAATATCATAATATTAAATTATGTAAATGGAGTTTTAAGAAGAATAAAGAAAAATATTAGACTTACTGTGTAACAACAGTAACATTGCCTGCCTGTCTGATATGAAGATGTCTGCCATGAACAGTGATGATGTCTCCGTCGAGTTCTATCATATTGTATTCATTATCCAGATCGATTGTTATATCATTGACTTCTCCATAAAAACTTCCAAATTTTTTAATGAAACGAGCTGGAGTGAAGATGAAAAACCTGCTTTTACTCAGTAACATAAAAGGTGTCATGATAATATGGGCAGGAATGAGGAGGATGACTGCTAAGATATACTTGAAAATACCATGTTTAAGTAGCCCAAACCTTAGAGTCTCAGAGAGGAATATATGTTGTAAATCACCCATGTTCCCGGCAGAAAAGAGGAATATTTCATCATTAAGTTTGAACAGGTGGTGTTTTTGGGTTTTAGGGTTCTCGCCGTTTGCTAAAGCATTTAAAACTTTCTCGATCTTTGGTGCTCGATGGATCTTTGCAACGACATTGAAAGAACCGGTAGGATTCAGGATAAAGATAGGCATATGCTTCAAGTCATGCAGTTGTTTAAGGACTCTTCTTATGGTACCGTCTCCACCATTGATGATGACATAGGTGTAGAGCTCTAGATCATCATGCTCTGGAAGAGAAGAGGTTTCTATTGAAGTGATATCCAGTCCATCATGATATAATATTTTACCAATAGAGAGTATCTTCATCTCAATCCTTAAATATTTATGTATATTGTAGATAATATCATACACTTATCTTTGTTAGATTAGGTATAATTCTCTTTATGAAAATAGAAAATGAAGATGCTCTTGATAACTTTGTCATTTGTCACAAGTGTTTTACCCTCAATGAAGAGATTCCTATAGCCGATGGGAGTAAAGCGTGTTGCTCTAAATGTGGACATATACTTTACAGGTATGACTCTAAACTTATAGATCACAGTCTGGCTTTAAGTTTTACAGGGCTTATCTTTTTTATTCTTGCTAATCTGTTTCCTTTACTCCAAATAGATATATTGGGAACTGAACAGTTCATTACTATTCCTAAAACGATTGTTTCTCTGTTTGATAATGGTTTTTATATTGTAGGCTTTGTTTGTGTTTTCCTGATCTTCATTTTTCCTTTGATGATATTTCTTATAAACATACTTCTTTTTACACTTTTAAAAATGGAACGTGGTGAAAAATTGACAAAAGAACTACTTATTTTACTTTCACATATTACACCCTGGAGTATGGCAGATATCTTTTTTATCTCACTGCTTGTGGCACTTGTGAAACTTATAGCCTTTGGACAGATTCATATAGGTATTTCATTTTGGGCACTTATGGTCTTTGTTATGATAGATATTTATATCACTAAAAGTATTCATCTTTCCGAGATATGGATGTTAAGAAAAAGAATCCTGTTTAATAAGGATAAAAATTGATAGAGATAGATGAAGACAAACTCATACGATGCCCGGTATGTGATGCAGTAAACATAGATAAGGGTAAAGAAAACACTTGTCGTCGTTGTGGTTCTGCTATTTTTCATCATAGAAGTTTCTCTACGGAAAAATCCTGGGCATTTCTTATTACTGCTATTATTGCGTATATACCTGCAAATCTTTATCCTATGCTGCTTACCTCTGCATTTGGCATACGAGATGAAAGTACGATCCTTGGCGGAGTTGTTTTGTTATGGGAACATGGATCATACCCTGTAGCAGCCATTATTTTCTTTGCATCCATCATTATTCCAATTATGAAATTTCTTATCTTGATTTATCTGTTAATTAGTGTAAAATACCCTTTAGGAAAAGATAAAAAAGTAAGCAAACATAAATTGTACTATATTACTGAAGTGATTGGACCGTGGTCGATGATAGATGTTTTTGTTGTTGCGATACTTGCAGCACTCATACATTTGTCCTCAGTGGAGATCTTGGCAGGTACAGCAGCAACAGCTTTTGCCATTTCAGTCTTTTTTACACTATTGGCAGCACATGCTTTTGATGAAACATTAATTAAGGAAAATCGATAAATGTCTAAAGAAATACCAGAGGTTGAAGAATCAACAAAATTTAATTTTATCACTTCTATATGGATCGTACCTATTATAGCACTGATCATTGCGGGCTGGTTGGGATATCAGCATTTTGCAGAACGTGGACCGGAGATCAAAATCATTTTCCCTCAAAATGAAAGTTTGGTTGCGGGTCAGAGTATGGTAAAGTTTCGGAATGTACCTGCAGGAAAAGTAACAGATATCTACCCAGACCCAAAAACAGATGCTGTCATCGTCGTTGTACGGATGAACAATAAAAAAGCAATACCTTACTTGACAGAACATGCAAAATTTTGGATCGTTAAACCTGAAGTAGGTTTATCAGGTATCAGTGGATTAGATACACTGCTTTCCGGAACATATATAAACATATATTCAAAAATAGGTGGAAAACAATTTAAAGAAAAGTATATAGGGCTTACTCAACCTTATCGTGATACTATGGAAGGAGAATATTTCCATCTTGTTTCTGCAAATGGTGACAATACATCTGTAGGTACACCTATCTATTATAAAAACATAAAAGTAGGACAGGTAGAGTATCTTTACCTTGGACTAGATAATAAAAGTATACATGCTATTGTATTTATAGATAGGCAGTATGCAGCATATGTACATGATGATTCTAAGTTTTGGACAAAAAGTACAATGAATGTCAATTTTGCCAAAGGTAATTTGGATATCCATATTGCTCCTGTAAATCATTTGCTGCAAGGAGGAATTGTTTTCTCCTCTCCAGGATATGACAAGAATACTTCTGTAGCACATGGACGTATTTTCCCTCTCTATGAAAGTAAAACCCAGGCTGAAAGTACAACTATAGGTTCTGTGACTAAATGTATTGAAAAATTCATGCTGCTGACGGATGAGTCTATTGCCAATTTAAGAGTGCATGCACCTGTGCGTTTTGATGGATTTGACATTGGATGGGTGACTGAAATACAACTTTCATACAGTAAGGCATCACATAAGATGTTGGGGCAAATCTTACTTACGATCGATACTTCAGTATTTGAAGATACAGATGAAATTAATGCCAGTGGAGTACTTAAATCTACTGGATTATCTAACTTCTATCAGGCAGTAGAAGAGGGATTACGTGCTAAAATAACTGCACTTGACCCGATCACAGGTATGCTTTTTATTGATCTTACATTTAACCATCACGATGGTAATGGAAGTATTGTTAAAGAGAATAAATATGCCCGATTACCAATGGCAAGTCAAAGTTCTGCCGGCATCATGGCAAGTGTGAGTCAAATACTTGATAAACTTAATAGTCTGCCTTTGGAAAAACTGCTTACTTCGTTGAATGATGTAGTAGAAAATACCAATGAACCTATTGAAAATGCGAATGTATTATTATTGGATCTGCAAACTACAGTTAAAAATCTTAACAAACTGACAAGTAAAAAATCATTTGAAGTATTGCCTGATGAGCTGAATAAAGCCATTAAAGAGATGACCCGAACACTAAAAACAACAAAAAAAGTAGTGAAAGGTTATGGCAGTGACTCGATTTTAAATAAACAGCTTTCACATACACTTGAAATACTTACAAAAACATCTAAAGAGATGGAAGTATTTTTACGAATGTTAAATCGTAAACCTGATTCACTCATATTTGGAGATAATTAATGATAAATAAAAAAATAAAAAGTTTAATCGCTATCGTTGCACTATTTGGTTTTAGCGGATGTGGTTCATCCGGAAACTATTATATACTTTCAGTTGCTTCACAACCAGCAACGGTTTACCCTAATAAACATAAAGTTATTGGTGTAGAGAAGATCACGGTTCCCGGATATCTGTATAAAAGAGAAATTGCTGTTGCAAAAACATCTAGTCAGATAAGTCTGTTAAGTGGTGCAGTATGGGGAGAAGACCTGGATGATGGACTGACAAATCGACTGATAAGCTTTTTGCAGAAAAAATTCAGACAGCCAAGTGTTTACGCCTATCCGTGGAATGTGGACAGGGTACCAACGATTAAAGTTAAAGTACAAATTACACGTTTCATTGCACAAGGAAGCAGAGTCTATCTTGATGCAGACTGGGAAGTAGAACATATGCGTACAGGTAAGCGAAAAGCAAGACTATTCAGTACAACAGTGGCAACAAACAGTGATGCATCAAGTATTGTTTCATCTATGGATCAGGCATTTAAACAACTTGAAGAGTCTATCGCAAGTGGGATCAGATAAAAATAATCAGTATTTTTTTCCATCACAGAAATTAATTTATATTTTAAATTAATTTCTAACACATCTTACATGATAAATGCGTGATTTACTATATGCTTCTGCTTCACCATAACTCATAGAAATGTACCAAGCCGATTTTTCAGGGTTTTTTACAAAAAGTGTTGATGTCCAATATCTTCCATCATCACGTATTTCAAAACCATTTTTTAATGCGGGACGGTTTCGTGTCAGATCAACAATAGTATACGCTTCTCTTAGTGTTGGCAAACGCCAATCAGTAAAACCATCTACTTCAAGATCTTGACAATATGTTTTGGCTTCATCATAGTTTAGATTATTTTCAGCTACCTCTATATTGTCCTGCCAGATAAGTCCTGTTTTATCATCCTGTTTTGATGAATTTGCCATAAGAAGTGTTCCTGATATTGCTAACATCCATAAAGTATGTTTCATTTTTTATCCTTTGCTGATGGTACTGGAATATCTTTAACGCAGCGTACACTATGGTTTGTTGTTTTGTAACTGTAAAAAGTCTTACCAGTTCTAAAATCTATGGTCCATGCACGTGAAGTTGTGGCAGAAAAGTCTAATGAAGTCCAGTAAGTACCTTCATGAACATAATCAAAAACAGGATTGATCGCTGGATTAACACGGGTATAATCCACAATAGAAAGAAGCTCATTGAAAGTAGGCAGTCTCCATTTATCTATACTGTTTAAAACAAGTTTGTCACAATACTCGACAGCATCATCCCAATCTTCAGAACTTTTTTGTGAAGACAGATTGTCTTGCCAGTAAATAGTGTGTATTTTATCAGTAACAATACTGCTCTTATTTGTTTCATTCGCAAAGATACTTGTATTGGCAAGTAAAACCATAAAAGAAAGAATCATATATCTTTTCATGTTCGATATCCTTTTGTATTATATAGTGACATTATATCTATTTTTTAGTAAAGATACTAAAAATATATTATACATGCGAATAGGGTTGCTGAATTACTCTGGATCAGTTACAAAATCTACAACCTCTACACCCATACAACCTTTTTTGCTTCTCTTATGCTGTTTGGCATCTTCTTCTGCAAGTTCAATAAGATCTGCAAAATCTTTTTTATCTGCTTCAAATTCAAATATCTCTTTGTTTGTACTTATCTCAATTTTGATATTTTGAGGTGTTGAAAGAGAAATATTGCGTAATCCTTTTGCAAATTCACTTCTTATTGCTTTAGCGACTTTTTCATTGTTTATTATTTTATTAAGGTCGATTTCTTGATATACATCACTGTCACAGAGCATTTTATAGCTAACTTTCATAGTTCCATCCATTGTATTCCTTTATTTTATTTTATAAATTATAGTGTAATTATAGATAGTTTATGAATTATATGTCAAATTGTCATATTTTTGATATGTTAACTATAACTATTGATATTAATAATATGTTAAAATAATAAAAATATAAAAAGGA
>JAGGRU010000015.1 GCA_021159425.1 Sulfurovum sp. | reverse complement strand
CTTCATCATTTGTCATGATCATACCACCGCGAGGTCCTGCAAGTGTTTTGTGTGTGGTTGTTGTGACTACATCAGCATATGGGAATGGGCTAGGATGCTCACCTGCACATACCAGACCGGCAATGTGCGCGATGTCAGCAAATAAGATTGCTCCAACCTCGTCAGCGATCTCTTTGAATTTTTTGAAGTCAATTTCTCTTGCATAAGCAGAAGCACCACATACGATGATCTTTGGTTTCACAATTTTAGCGATTTTCATCACTTCGTCATAATTGATGCGACCGTCAAGCTCTACTCCGTAAGTAAATGAAGAGTAATTCTTTCCTGAAAAACTTGGTTTGGAACCATGTGTCAAGTGACCACCGTGAGAAAGATCCATACCTAAAATTTTCTCTCCGGCTTTAAGAAGTGCAGCATAGACAGCACCGTTTGCCTGAGAACCTGAATGTGGTTGTACGTTTGCATAATTACAGTCAAAAAGCTCACAGGCTCTGTCAATTGCAAGTTGCTCAACAACATCTGCAAATTCACATCCACCGTAATATCTTTTATGGGGATAACCCTCTGCATATTTGTTTGTAAATACTGAACCCATAGCTTCCATTACTGCAGGAATAGTAAAGTTTTCAGATGCGATCATCTCTAAGTGATCTGTTTGTCTTTCTCTCTCGTTTTCAATCGCTTGAAAAATCTCCGGATCAAATGTTTCTATTGCATAACTCATAGATTTCCTTTATCATTTTAGATTTTTGGGTTTATTGTTGAATTTATATCTAAACTTTTCTGTTATTTCTCTTGCATTCTTTTTTTACAGGCAGCAACATCTATACAGAAGAACCCTTTACCTTTTTTAGCAGGTTTAAGTTCGTCCATATTTTCATTACCACATTTTTTACATGTGTTCTCTACTGCGCAGATGGGAGCCATTTCAGGACGTGGTGCTTCAGGTTTCATGGCAGGGAACAGAAGTACATCACGGATGCTGTGTTGGTTGGTAAGCATCATCACAAGTCTGTCGATACCGATACCTTCACCTGCTGTTGGAGTCATACCGTACCCCAGTGCTTTTACATAGTCAGTATCCATATGCATCGCTTCATCATCACCTGTTGCATCTTTGGTATCTACCTGTGCTTTAAATCTTTCATACTGGTCAAGAGGGTCGTTAAGCTCGTTAAAGCCGTTTGCTATCTCTTTTCCTGCCATGAAAAGTTCAAATCTCTCAGCGATCTCAGGATTTTCATCAGATCTTCTTGCAAGTGGTGAAATGTCTACAGGGTATTCTGTAATGTAGGTAGGGTTGATAAGCTTTGCTTCTACAAATTCATCAAAGAGTTCTGACTGTAAATACCCCAGTGTAAGGTTTGCATCTACATGTACATTGTGTTCCTTTAGGTAAGCCAATGCTTTTTCTTTGTTGGTCGCTACATCATGAGGCACAGCCCCGATGCTTGTGAGTGCTTCAACGTAAGGCACTTTTGCAAATGGTGTAGAACAGTCGATCTCATACTCACCATAGGTCAATGTTTTAGACATATTAAGATTGTCAAAGAGGTAGTCATAAAGCTCTTCCGTGATTTTCATCAGGTCTTCATAGGTATGGTACGCCCAGTAAAACTCAATGGAGGTAAACTCAGGGTTATGCGTCTGGTCCATACCTTCGTTTCTAAAACATCTGTTTATTTCAAAAACTGCTTCCATACCACCAACAATAAGACGTTTGAGGTAAAGCTCCGGAGCAATACGCAGATAACGCTCAACATCCAGTGCATTATGGTGCGTAATGAACGGTTTTGCATTTGCACCACCGGGAATAGGGTGCATCATAGGTGTTTCAACTTCCAGGAACTCTTTATCTTCAAAAAATCTTCTGATAAGTGAAACGATCTTAGAACGTGTTGCAAATGTTTTCTTGATCTCAGGATTCATGATCATATCAAGGTAACGTTGACGGTAACGTAACTCATGATCTTGAAGTCCGTGGAACTTTTCCGGTAAAGGCATAATAGACTTTGAGACGATCTCAAAACGTTTACAGTGAAGGGTGAGTTCTCCTGTTTGTGTTACAAAAGGGTATCCCTGAGCTAAGACAACATCACCCACTTCAATGAGTTTTTTTACTTTGTTGTAGTAACCTTCCGGTAGTTCATCTCTGTTGTAGTAGATCTGTACCAGACCATCACTGTCTTCCATTTTGGCAAAAGCAGCTTTTCCCATGATACGTACAAACTTGAGTCTTCCTGTAAGTGTGACTTCTACTGTGTCATCTTTCTTCACCTCTGCATCTTGTTCAGAAATGTAGGCATATTTTTCTAAAAAATCTTTAGATGACAACCCTTTTTCGATGTTTGTAGGGTAAGGGTTAAATCCTTCTTCTCTTAATTGTGCTGCTTTTTTAATGCGTTCTTGAATATATTGATTTTCAAATATCAAGTTTTCTCCTGTTTATTGTTATTGATTTATGTTGGTGTTGAATTAGATGTTTAAGTCTACGTTATTGGCATTTTTCACAAAGACCTACGATCTTCATGGTATGGTCTGTCATTTTAAAATTAAATTTTTTAGCAATTTTTTCTTGTTGATCTTCAATCGTTTCATCAAAGAACTCGATGATCTCACCGCAGGCAGAGCAGATAAGATGATCATGATGTTTCTTAAGACCTAACTCATATTTTTTTCCTTGTGCACCAAAAGAGATGGAAGATGCAATGCCTGAATCTTCAAGCAGTGTCAATGTACGGTATACCGTAGCAATCCCTATATTAATATCGGGGTTCTCTTTTTTAAGAAGCATATAAATATCTTCAGGGGTAAAGTGACCATCGTTCTCATAAAGAAATTTTAAAATGAGTTCACGTTGTTTCGTGAACTTAAGTGTATTATTTTTAAGTAACGTTTTAAACTTTTCTAAAAGAAGAGGATAGGTGATCATAAGTTAGTCCTTATTTGCTTGCTTTGCTTTTATTGTCGTCTTGATCTACGGCTTTTATATTGCTGGAATCATTTGTATCATTTGTATCATTTTGATTGGTCACTTCTTTTACAGCAGAGCTCACTAATTCTGCTGTAGATGATTGTTCCAGGCCCAGTACTTTTGGATCAAGATGAATGATGCTGGCACCCGTTTTTAATAAATAAGGATAGAGAACAGAGTCTTTCACATATTTTTCTACATTGTCTTTTACCAGTGTGACATTTGAAAGCGCAGTTACGATCAGTGCAAAAATAATAAAATATTTCCCCCCTCCGGCAATGAAACCTAAAAGACGGTTTATGAAACCTAAACCGCTCACTGAAGTAAGTTTTGAAAAAATTGAACCTAAGATGGTCGCACCCATCCAGACAACTGTAAGAATAGCAAGAAAACCAAGAAGTTTAAGCAGTGCAGTGTTTTCAATATGTATGAAATTAGCATCAATGAATGTTGAAGCATCCCCTGCCAGACGTGAAGCAAGATAGACACCAGCAATAAGTCCAACAAGACCAAATACTTCTTTGATAAACCCATTCATGAAACCTTTAATACCTAAAATAAGTACTATTGCTCCAATAGTGATGTCGAAGTAGTTAAAGTCGATCATTGAAAAGTTCTCCATAGTTACCTCTTCTTTCCTAATTTGTTCGTATTGTATCTATAAATAGTAATAAAATTGCTTTATACTATCTTGCTATGGCTTTAGATAACTCTTCAGGCTTATTGGAAAATTGCATTGCAACATCACGGGAAACTTTACCGTCTTTAATATATTTAACGAGTGCCTGTGTCTGAGTTATCATTCCTGTATTTCCCTGACCTAACTGCATTTGTGAATAGATCTGGTGTACTTTATCTTCACGAATGAGGTTTGAAATGGCATGGTTTGTCACCAATATTTCAGAAGCTGCTACACGTCCTCCTCCAAGTTTAGGAAGAAGTGCCTGCGCAATAACTGCGACAAGTGAAGTTGAGATCATTGCTCTGATCTGCGGTTGCTCATCTCCGGTAAATACATCGATGATACGGTTAATTGTACCAGGGGCAGAAGAGGTGTGCAGTGTACCAAAAACAAGGTGACCTGTTTCTGCTGATGTCAGTGCGGCTTCTATGGTCTCTTTATCTCTCATCTCCCCGATCATGATAATATCCGGATCTTGACGCATTGCATATTTAAGTGCGATAGCAAAACTTTTTGTATCTTCACCCACACCTCTGTGAGAGAACACACATTTTTTATTTTGGTGGATGAACTCCACCGGGTCTTCAACCGTTACAATGTGTTTTTGTTCATTAAGGTTAATTTCATTTAACATGGCCGCAAGTGTTGTTGATTTACCGGAACCCGTTGGTCCTGTTACAAGAATGAGACCTTTTTCTCTTTTGATCAGTTTTTTGTATACTTCAGGGGCTCCAAGATCATCCAGGGAAGGTATATCGATCGGGATAGTTCTGAATGCCGCTCCTACATCACCAAGCGTTCTGTAGTAGTTCGCTCTGAATCGACCGATACCAGGAAGCAGAAGTGCAAAATCCAGCTCATTATGTTCTTCAAATTGTTGTTTTTGCTTTTCCGTGATCAAAGAATAAGCCATCTCTTCAATGTCTTCTCCTGTCAGTTTAGGGAGATTTACAGGTTTAAGTGCACCGTCAAGTCTGATCTGTGGTTCTGTACGACTTACAAGGTGCAGGTCGGAAGCACCGTGTGTTACAACACTCTGCAGTAGCTTTTTAATATCAAAATCAGCCATAATTAACCTTTCTGTTATTCAATGATCGCAGGGACGATAAAGAAGTCATCTCTGCCTTGAGGCGCATGCGATAAGATATCTTTTGCAATATTATTCGCTTCACGAGGTTTGTCTTCTCTCAAAGGAGTACCACCTTCCAAAGTGGAAAAAGAGGCACTCAATGCATCTGTATCAAGTTCGTTCAAGTTGTCAATGTAGCCAAGAATGTCAGTGAGTTGACCCATCACTTCTTCCTTTTTTGAATCATCAATACGAAGATGGGAAAGTTTTTCAAGTTTTTCAAGAACAGTGTTGTCAATTTGCACATTTTGCCTTTTATATTAAATACAGTAATTGTATCATTATATATTAATTTGGATTAAGATATAACTACATATACAAATGTTAAGGATTTTAAAATGATGCAACAATTAGATATGAGCTCTCCAGAGTTTATAAAAGAATTAGAGAAAACAAAAAAATTTACAGATAAAGTGATCAATCAGTTCGGTTGGGCATACCACCCGATGCATGATGTGAATGAAGGTGTACAGTTAGGACTTGCGAGACATAGAATGCTTTACGGAAAAAGATTTTGCCCATGCTATATGGTTGATCCGGATCCGGTCAATGAAGGAAAATTTGTCTCTGCAGACAATAGAATTTGTCCTTGCCCTCAAGCGATCGAAAAAGAGATCCCGGAAGAGGGGAAATGCCACTGTGGTATCTTTTGTACACCAGAGTATGTCGCTGCAAATAGTTAAATAAAAAGAAGTTCGCTATAATACGCGACTATTTTTAGAACTACAGGGAATATTAATGCATGAATTATTGGACAGTGAGAATGTAAACTCAGAAGATCTGGAGACGCTTTTGAAAGCAAGAAAAGAGGGAGAAGCAGATTTTCTTTTGATCGATGTCAGAGAAGGTATGGAGTATGATATGGGACATGTAAAAGGTGTAGATATGCTTAAACCCACTTCGTCATTTCAAGAATGGGCTGAGCAGCTTTTTAATGAATCAAAAGATAAAACGATCATATTTACCTGTCGTACAGGTTCGAGAAGCGGACAAGTACAAAATGTTTTTAAAGGCAATGGACACGAAAGCGTCATTAACCATTATGGTGGTATCGTTTCATATCGTGGTGAGGTAGAAAAATAAAAATGAATGTTGTTGACCTGTTACTAAAGTTATTGAGTTTTGAGTCAATAACACCGGATGATGCCGGATCTCTCAAATTTATTGAAGCGTATCTTGATGGCTATGAAGCTACCTATGTCAATAAAGAAGGGGTTAAAAACCTTTTCTTGACTAAAAAATTCTCTGAAGGTCCGCACCTTTGTTTTGCAGGACATGTTGATGTCGTACCTGCAGGTGACGGCTGGGAAACCAATCCTTTTGTTCCCGTGATTAAAGAGGGGAAGATCTATGCACGTGGTACACAAGATATGAAGTCTGGTGTTGCAGCCTTTGTACAAACGTGTAAAGAAGTAGAAAAATTTGAAGGTACACTTTCAATTTTACTTACTTCAGATGAAGAGGGTGATGCTAAATACGGTACAGTCATTATGCTTGAACATCTCAAAGAGACAGGATGTTTACCTGATTACTGTATTGTGGCTGAGCCTACCTGTGAGACTACGTTTGGTGATGCTATTAAGATAGGACGAAGAGGATCTATTAACGGTTATCTGACAGTGCATGGTAAACAAGGTCATGCGGCATACCCTGAAAAAGCCATAAACCCGGTACATCAGATCGCAGCTGTATTGCAAAATATTGCAGGTGTGAACCTGGATAACGGCGATGATGATTTTGCACCAAGTCAAATGGTCATTACCGATATTCGTGGAGGAATGGAAGTAACCAACGTCACGCCAGGCTCACTCAAGTTGATGTTTAATGTACGTAACTCTACGAAAACCACACAGGAAGAGGTTAAAGTGCATATTGCAAAATGTTTTGAGGGGATTGAATATGACTTGGAACTTACGCAAGGCTCATATCCGTTTGTCACCAAAAGAGATTCAAAGATAGTCAAGAATCTCTCTTCAAGTATAGAAAATATTACGGGACTTACCACGAAACTTTCTACTGCAGGTGGCACAAGTGATGCAAGGTTCATGGGAGCCTTTAACATAGATGTCGTAGAATTCGGTGTGATCAATGATACGATCCATGCACCCAACGAGAGAACCTCTATTGAAGAGGTGGAAAAACTCCATCGTGTTTTTACAGAGTTAATAAAAAATTTCAAGAGCTAAAGGAATAGATATGCACAAATTATTACGGGGTATATTTTTACTTGTAGGACTACTTTTTTCAACGACTCTGTTTGCAGGTGAAATAGTATGGCAAAAAGATATTACTGCCGCTTTTGAAAAAGCACAAAAAGAGAATAAAGTAGTGATGGTAATGGTTGGGGGTGAACACTGTAAATGGTGTGAAAAAATGAAACACAGAACACTTTCTGATGACAGTGTATTAGAAAGACTTGAACCATATATTATGGTAAAAGTAATGCGAGAAGATGCAGAAGCTGTTAAGTATCTGCCTGCTATCAACGGTGTACCGACAATTTTCTTTTTGAAAGCAGATAAAAAAGTGCTTGAGACTGTTGTAGGGTATTATAATATTGTGGATTTTGCAGGTTTTATTGACAGTGTTGAGAAAAAAGTACCTTTAAAAAAATAGAGTTTAAATTTTAAACAGGAGGATCAGCTAAGTGTTTCATCGTCCGCATTTCCAAGAATATGTCATGGCAAGATTAGTCACTGTTGCTGTGATCACTTTCATTATTTTTTCTCTTCTTCTTGTTGTTTTGGTACCCGATACCAATACTGTTTTAACGGCTGTCGGGCTTATTGCTTTAGCTTTTTCTGTTTTTATCGTCAATGTATACCGTGGTGCACAGCACATGCAAAAAGAGCTTGTTACAATTAGTAATTATTTGAAAAACATAGAAGATATAGATAAGATAGATTATAAAACACACTTTTTTACACAAGAGTTTGAAGATATCAATCAAAACTTGATAAAAGTGCTTAATAGCGCAAAAAAAAGAGAAGATATAAAACAGCGTTACAATGCAAAATTAAAGCTTAAAAACAGGCAGCGCGGAGATATGATCTCTGCTATAGCTCATGAGTTTCGTAATCCTATTGCCTCTATTATGGGTTACTCTCAAACACTGCAGGATGACTACGATATTCCCAAACCGTTACAGGAAAAATTCTTAGGAAAAATATACAACAACGGTAATAAGATCGAATCACTTTTAAGTCGTCTTATTTTATGGAATAAATTTGAGAGTGGTGAAGCGAAATTGCATAAAAGTTCTTTTGATATCTATGCTTTGGGAAATGAAGTAAAACTTTCTTTGGAAGAGAAATATAAAGCAAGAGAAATACGAATAGAGGGTAGTGCTTACATTGTTGATGCAGATAGAACACTTATGGAAGTTGTGTTGAAAAATCTTATGGAGAATGGTCTTAAATATTCTAAAGATGAAGTAGTGTTACAGATAAAAGACGGTCTTGTTTCAATCATAGACAAAGGTGTTGGAATTAAAGAAAAGGACTTGGGAAAAGTAAGCAAAAAATTCTATCGTTCAGGCACACATAATTGGGATAATTCCATGGGACTGGGACTCTCTATCGTGAAAACGATTCTTTCTCTGCAGCAGAGTAAATTGGAAATTGTCAGTAAAGAAGAGGTAGGTTCTACTTTTTCTTTTAAGATTTAATAGGCTACTTATCCTGCTATTTGTTTAGAGATAGTTCATCAGATGTTATCACTATTCTTTTGTAAGTTTTGTAATTCCGAGACCTGTTTCAATAGGGTAGCTCGCTTTAGCCCAAGCTTTAAGTCCGCCTTTTAGATTTGTAGCATTTTTATAGCCAAGGTTTCGGAGTGTTTGAGCTGCTAGTGCACCGCGACTTCCTCCTCGGCAGTAAGTGACGATCAGAGCATTTTTGTTTTTAATCTTATTGAGTACTTTGAACTCTAGATTTCCACGGGTAATAGCAAAATAATCATCTGCGTATATTTGTCCCTCAGCTCTCTGTTCTGCTTCGCGAACATCCAGGATAATGACATCTTCTTCTTTATCAAGCATTTTTTTAAGCTTTGTGGCACTTATCTCTCCTGCTTCTTTTTTTGCCTGAGTGATAAGTTTATCTGTTGCAGGCTGTAGTGCCCAGAGAGGCATCATTCCTAACATTGTGAGGAGTGATATCGTGATTAATTTTTTCATATTTTTTCCTTATACTGTATAGATC
>JAGGRU010000217.1 GCA_021159425.1 Sulfurovum sp. | reverse complement strand
GAGCCTTTACAAGATTACTTTCCAAAACTGCAGCGCTCTCTTTTAAAGTCTTTTTCACGACTTCATTAAACTCAAGCTCCTCAGTCAAAGAAGCTAGTCTGACAAAATCTTCCAGGATCATACTCAGAGCTGATGTATAATACCTGTCATCAAAATCAGCTACAGCATCTATACCATCATCACTCAAATACCAGATTTCATTTTTATAAAACTTGCTTTCTGTCTCTTTGGCTAACTTCTTTAATCCTAACAGATACTCTTTGTTATATGTTTTCAAATACCCTTCAATAAGTGCATCCATCATAAAAGCATAATCTTCGAGTAAAGCTTTTTGTTTAGGTTCTTTTCCTAAAAGTGTCTGATGATATAAAGTATCTTCGCTTCGCATCAACTTTAAAAGTGCTTTCAGTCGTGTTTTCCCAAGTTCCAGATATTTCTCATCTAGCTTTGAAGCAGAAAAAAGTGCTTTTATCATCATGGCATTCCAGGCTGTATTGATCTTTTTATCTACAAACGGAAATGCTCTCTTGGCACTTAATTTTTTTAAATATGCTTTAACCTCTTCTAATTTTAAAGGTTCTTTTGAACTTGTAATATGTGCAAGAGACAGTTCACCGTCTATATTGCCATCTTCCTCTATACCTAAATATGCCAAAGCTTCTTCTACATCCATTTCTTTCATTTTTTGATCCAAAAGTGCCTGTTTCACCTCTTCATAGTTATAAATGAAGTATCCACCCTCTTCACCCTCAGAGTCTGCATCAGAGGCAGAGAAGTAAACACCACCTTGCATAAAATAGCTCTCTATCTGATCGATCGTTTCACTAACCACTCTTTTGTATAAAGGTTTTTTTGTTAATTCATACAGTGTCACATACACAGGAATAAGCTCTGCATTGGTATACAACATCTTTTCAAAATGAGGCATTTGCCAATACTTATCCGTGGTATAACGAAAGAATCCTCCTCCTATCTGATCATATATTCCACTTTCTGCCATTTTTTGCAGCGTGAACTCTGCCATATCAAGAGCTTCTTTATTGCCATATATTTTATAAATATCAAGCAATAGAGCCAACTTTGAAGCTTCCGGGAATTTAGGTTTTTTGGCAAACCCACCATTTTTACTGTCAAATTCTTCTTCTATCTCTTTCATATACTGATCTATAACAGATAAAGTAAGTTTGTTTTTTAAAGACTTTTTTTTGCTTCCCTCTTTGAGTAACTTTGTATGTTCATCCACAAGTTTCACAAAATTATTTTGATCCTCTTTATACATCTTAGCAAAACCAGGAAGCATTTTCAACATACCATCTAAGCCATACGCCTCTTCTACAGGTATATAGGTTTCCAAATGAAAAGCTTCTGCTTCAGGAGACATAAATACCGTAAGCGGCCAACCCCCACGCTTACCGTAAACAGACATAAAAAGTTGTTGATATTTTTTATCTATCTGCGGGTACTCTTCTCTATCTACTTTTATAGAGACATAATCATTGTTTAAAAGTTTTGCAACCGCTTCATTTTTAAAGCTTTCATCTTCCATGACATGACACCAGTGACAGGTACTGTATCCGATAGAGAGAAAAATAAGTTTATTCTCTTTTTTCGCTTTTTCAAAAGCCTCTTTCCCCCAAGGATACCAATTGACCGGGTTATGTGCGTGCTGTTGCAGGTAGGGTGAGTCTTCGTTTATGAGCGCATTGGTATAGTTATGTTCTGCAAGAAGCAATATGGACAATACATAAAATAAAAATATTCTTGTCATCATTTTCCTTAGTAGGGTCGGTTTACCGACCAAACAAATAGATTACAGATATTGTGGTCGGTAAACCGACCCTACCGTTCATTCAAAATTTCGCTATAATTTTCATCAATATAGCATAAAGTAGCAGATAATGACAACCAAAGAAAAAGATACGCTAAAAAAGAAAATAGAAGAAGATATTATTCACACACAAGAGCAGATAGAATCTCTAAAAGAGAAAGTAAAACCCATAGCACCGGACTGTTCACTTGGAAGACTGACACGTCTGGAAGCCATGGGAGAGTTACACGTAAATAATAAAGTCCTGGATGAATCCAGAATACATCTCACACGACTGAAAAATGCACTTGTTCGTATAGATAAACCTATGTTCGGCATCTGTATTGAATGTGAAGAAAATATTGGGTTTGGACGTATGTCTATACGTCCTGAAAGTGTTAGATGCGTCGAATGTGCTAATAACCTATAAGCTTTCTATATTCCCCACCACTTTTCCTACAATCGTGATCTCATCAGGATGTACCGCTTGAGGAGGGTACATACTGTTGTCAGATATAAGTTCTATCATACCGTCAGCACGCTTTTGAATTCGTTTTATAAAAAGTCCGCCGGTAATCGTTGAAGCGATAAAAACACCGTTTTTATCTATATTGGTCTGATCTCTGTCTATGAAGATAATTGATCCGTCCTGAAGCGTTGGCTCCATCGACTCTCCATCAACATGAATAGCTTCAAGTTCAGTGCTTCCCATGCCTACCATACTGTGCATTATTTTTTCATCTAAACTGATTGACTCATAATTCTCATCAAAAACTTCAGCACCCCCACCTGCACTTGCACGAATATCTGAAAAATAACGTACCTGAAAAAACTTTTCTGTTTCGGCTTTTAACATATCAACTGCCTGATCAAAGAAAAGCCAATTCACAGATATTTTCTTCAGGGCACAAAATTCCAGGATCTCCTCATAAGGAATTGAGTTTCTTTTTTTCATGGTTGCAAATGTAGCCTGAGGAATATTCAATGCAGTCGCCACATCTTTATCAAATACTTTTTTACCTACAGTATGCTCAGAGATCACATCTTTCAATTTTTCTATAATTTCACCAAGTATTAACATAATAACTCCTTTTTTGCTAAAGCATTATCCAGGAAATCACTAAATGATTTCTCGGGCTTTATGTATATATGACAAATTATAGGGTATTTTTCTTAAAAGTATGACAATTTGACATATTTTCTAAGAATTTTTAGTTTTTTATATACAATATGACATATTTAATGAATAAAGGAATTAAAATGATTTACTCGAAAAATAAAGAATTACTAAGTTATGCGATCAGAATGGGATGTAAAACAGCAGCAGAATTTGCAATGTTTTTAAGAGTACGAAATTCTATTCTCGCACTGTAGTCTAGGGTTACAAAAGAGCATAGGAACCGTGCAACTTGTTCACGGACAAACGATAGCTTGAACATCAAGACTTATTGCCTAAACAAGTTTAGGGCTCCTGAAAACATCCTAGTCAAATAAAAGTACAGTAACTTCATCACCAGTCTCTTTAGAACTGTCATCTTCTGAAGTCACCAAAAGTGCAACATCGTCAAGCATATTTGTAAGGATGGCAGAGGTACCAACTTTTTTACCTTTGAAGTCAACATAGTATTCACCTTGCATAAGTGAAACATTACAAGCTGTAAATTCTGCTTTTTTAGCACGTTTAATAAAAGGTTCTTTGAGTTTAGCTTTTATTTTACGCAGTGAGCATTTTCCATGTTGAAGCTTTTCTATAAGCGGGACAACATAAAGTAGTGCCGTAACAGTAGAAGAGTAAGCAAACCCGGGTAATCCAATGATAAACTTATCCCCTTTACGTGCCAGCATAATATGCTGTCCAGGCTTAACGCGTACACCCTTAAACACTACATCACAACCAATCTCAACAATAACATCTTTAACAAAATCAAAATCACCTACGCTCACACCACCCGTAGTCACAACAATATCACTTTTTTCCAAAGCCCCTGAGACAGCTTTGGTGATGCTGGCTTTATCATCTTTAATGCAACCAAGCTGCATAGGGATACCATCATATTTTTTAACTATCGCTTCCAAAATATAATTATTTGAAGATCGTATTTGTGCATCATTTGTTTGCTCTTCACCCAATTCAAGTAACTCAGACCCCGTTGAGAGTATGGCAACTATAGGTTTTTCATACACAAGTACGTTTGCTATATTCAAAGAGCTCATTACACCAATCTGAGGAAAATCTATTTTTGTACCTTTAGGAATGAGAAGCTGTCCTTTAGAATAATTCTCTCCCACTTCACGTACAGAAAAACCTTGAGGTACTTCTTCTTTGATGATGATGTCATCACCATCCACTTCTACATTCTCAATAGGTATCAAAGTATCAGCACCTTTCGGCATAAGAGAACCCGTAAAAGTTTTAATACATGTTCCGCCGATGACTTCTTCCTTCAAGGATGAACCCGCAGGATTAATACTTGCTATGTTAAGTCTGCCCAAAGTCATATCTTCATGAATAATGGCATAGCCATCCATTGCAGAGGTAGGGAACTCCGGCGAATTATGGTCTGCAACAACATCTTCTGCCAATACATACCCCAAAGCATCAACAAGGTAAAGTTTTTTTGTTTTATAGTTATTGATCTCAAGATTTTGTATCATCTCTATTGATTCATCAAAATGTATCATGCTAATAATCCTGCTCCATTCATTGCTGTACTTCTGTCAGCCGCATAAATTCTTTTGCCATCTCTGACATCATATTTCCATATAGGTGCATTTGCTTTAAAGTCTTCTACAAATTCATCTATGAGTTCCAAAGCTACACGACGTCTAGGTGAGAAAACCGCAGAAACATACGAAGAGGTATGCACAGGTACATCCCCTATAGAATGGGCCATTTTTACGACTGCACCTAAGGCAGCAGCTTTGGCTTGCCACCCATCAAACCACTTTTGAAGTACTGGTTCATAAATATCAAAACTCAATGCCTCTATATCATCTTCAGCACGTATTGTCCCAACAAAAGGGATATATGCTCCATAATTTGACTCAGCCTGCTCATCAAGCCAACGTCCAAATATCTCTTTGGTATCCAGCGGTCCGTCATAAAGCTCCATCGATACTCTCCCTCCATAAAAGCATTGCCTTGCAATGCATTTCAACACTATTCACTATTCACCCCTCACTATTCACTTGATCGTTACCATAGTAATGATCATCCCCCGCACACAGGAGGCAAGATAGAGACTCTATCCCCATCTTTTAGTACTGTGCTCAAATCATTTACCATGGTGTCATTCAATGCTACTGCACACTTATCCAGCCATGCTGTGAGTGTGCTGTCTTCTTTTAACTTTGCTGAAACATCTGCAAGTGTTTCTGCTTCCATTTCCAAAGGGGCTTTGCCGATAGGTCCTAAAAATTCTACTTTTATCATTAAAGAATTCTCCTGTCATTATGTGGGGATTATAATTCTTGTTTGGTATAATTACGCTTAAACCCAGATGATGCAATAGAATTGCCACATATTTTGTAAACGAGGAGGCAGCAATGTTATTTGGTTCTATTAGCTACCTCAACCTCTTGCCTTTTCAAGTTTTTTTGAAACGTCACATTTCAAGCTCTGCGGCAAAAATGAGCTTTAACTATAAACGTGCAGTTCCTTCCCAGATCAATAAAGCCCTTAAAAGAAAAGAAGTAAATGCCGCATTCATCTCTTCCATAGAGTCAAAAAAATGTAAATGTACAGACTTGGGGATCATTGCAGATAAAAAGGTATATAGTGTTTTACTCTTACCTGGGTCTAATGAATTTGATCCAGCTTCTGCAACTTCCAACCAGCTGGCTAAAGTGTTAGATCTCCAGGGAAAAGTGCTCATCGGTGATGCTGCGCTTAAATATTATCTTGACGGTGGAGAAGGTATTGATCTTGCAGAAGCATGGTATGAAAAAACAGGATTACCATTTGTCTTTGCTCGCCTGTGTTACAATAAACATGATGATACTGTCAAAAAACTTGCAAAACAATTTTCAAGAACCAAAGTAAGAATTCCTCAATATATTTTAAAGAGAGAAGCGAGAAAACGAGGTATTACTCCCAGGCAGCTTACCTGGTATTTGGAGCATATTTATTATAAGATGGATGATAAGGCGAAACGATCTTTAAAATTATTTTTAAAAATGTAGGGTCGGTTGACCGACCATGTTGGATATTATCATTTAGTCATTGGTCGGTAAACCGACCCTACGAAAATATCATTTAATTAGTAAACATCTACGCGATTGTAGCTATCGCTTTTTCAATACGGGAAACCGTTTCATCTACACCCAAAATTGCCATGATCTCATCCATTCCGGAACCGGTCATAGACCCCATAAGTGAAACACGTAACGGCATACCTATTTTCCCAAAACCTATCTCTTTGTCTGCAACGATCTTTTCCATTACTTCATGATAATCAGAAGGAAGGTGAAGTGTTTTCTCCCAACCCTTTAACAGAGTGATGAAGTCACCCAGGATCTCTTTTGCTTCACCTTTAAAAGCTTTTTTAGAAGATTTTTCATCATATGCTGTAGGTGCAGAGAGTATCAGATTGATCTGATCAGAAAGCTCTACAAGTGTTTTTCCTCTCTCTTTTGTCGCATCAAGAAGCATTTCAAGTTTATCATGCTCTGCAATATCAACACCAAAAGGTTTCAAAAGCTCTGCCAACTCTGAATTTGCTTTGTTTTTAATATAGTGTGCATTGAGCCATAAAAGTTTGTCCAGATTATAGTTGGATGAAGACTTGTTTATATTTTTAGGGTCAAAAAGTGCTATCATCTCTTCAATAGAGAAAATTTCCTGATCTCCATGACTCCAACCCAAACGGACAAGAAAGTTAAGCAGTGCTTCCGGCAGATACCCCAAAGTTTTATAATCCATCACATCTGTCGCACCATCACGCTTAGAGAGTTTTTTACCCTGTTCATTGTTGATCATTGCTACATGGTAAAAATTTGGAAGCTTAAATCCAAGAGCATTATAGACTACGATCTGCTTAGGTGTGTTATAGAGATGGTCATCTCCGCGTATTACATCGGTGAGTCCCATGAGTGCATCATCTATGGCAACCACAAAATTATACGTTGGTGCGCCATCAGCTCTTGCAATAACAAAATCATCCACTTCAGAAGCTGCAATATTAATCGTCCCTTTTACACCATCTTCAAAAGTTATCATTCCTTCTTGCGGTGCTTTAATACGTATCACCGGATCAACACCTTCGGGAGGAGTACCGTTAAAGTCACGATAACGCCCATCATAACGTGTACGCTCTTTTTTAGCCATCTGTTCTTCACGTAAAGTAGCAAGCTCCTCTTTAGACATGTAGCATTTATAAGCCTTACCCTCTTCAAGAAGTTGATCAATATACTTCTTATACAGATCAAAACGTTTAGACTGATACACAACTTCACCATCATTGCTCATACCAACCCACTCAAAAGCTTTGAGAATGGCATCTTTTGCCGTTTCAGAGTTTCTAGCCATATCTGTATCTTCTATACGAAGTAGAAATTCACCCTTGTTATGTTGTGCTGTAAGCCATGAAAAAAGTGCGGTTCTAAGCCCGCCAATGTGTAGATACCCTGTAGGAGACGGAGCAAAACGTGTAACTGTCATAATAATACCTTCAAATAAATTAGTGGCATTGTAGCTAAAATGTGGTTAATTGTGATTTTGGAGTGTAGTGACGGGAAGAGATCCCGTCTTTGAAGCAGAGACTATTTTTTCTCTTTTTTTGGTTCTTCTTTTACTTTAACATCATTTTTTACATTATTGGCCATGGCTTCACCAACACCTTTTACACGGGTAAAATCTTCAAACGATTTAAATTTTCCATTTTTTCTCTCTTCTAAAATCGCATCCGCTTTTGCTTCACCGATACCTTTGATTTCCATCAACTCTGATTTATCAGCCTTGTTAAGCTCTTTTAGACTCATTCCAAACAGTGACGATACAGACACGATCAATAGACCTGTAATAACCTTTTTTAACATTCTTTTCCCTTTTTAAATAAAATTTTTAGTTACAGCTATATGCATAACCAAAAATATTATACCTAATCTTTTCTTAAATAAGTATAATATATAAATAAATATAATATTTTAATCTTAATTTCTCTAAAATGATACTATTTTGGTAAAATTATAAATCCTACAGTATAATTCTATTAAAAAATAAAGTATTTATCTATGATTTCTGCATTGTTGTATCCATTTCTAATATCCCTGTTCGTACTTATGGCAATCATATACCTAAGCCATAGATATGAACTCTTTATGGATGATGCAAGCCATGACAAACCGCAGAATTATCATCAGGATTCAACACCAAGAGCCGGAGGCTTAGGTATTTTAGCCGGTTTATTTCTCCTCATACTGTCTCCTCTTGGTCTAAAACTTCTACTTCCTGTCGCTCTTGCTTTTGTATCCGGCATATTTGAAGATTTTCATCATACACTAAGCCCCAGACGTCGTCTCTTTTTACAGATCCTTGCTGCACTGTCTGCGATCTGGCTCACTGACTCTGTCGTGACATATTTAGGCTTAGGCATCAGCATCCCCTACTGGATGGGTATCTTTTTCAGCACCTTTGCCATAGTAGGCATGATGAATGCTGTCAATATCATTGATGGGTTTAACGGTCTTGCCTCAGGGGTCATACTTCTCATTCTTCTCTCGTTTGCTATCATCTCTTACGAACAAAATAATATGGATATTTTTTACATCGTCCTCACTACAGCAGGAGCTACTTTTGCTTTCTTTCTACTCAACTTTCCAAAAGGTAAAATATTTTTAGGGGATGGTGGAGCCTATATGTTAGGGTTTATTGTTGCCATTATCGGGATATTCCTGGCAAGTAAATATGAAAGTGTCAGTCCCTGGTATGTGCTTGCCATCTTTATCTACCCTGTCTGGGAAGTGATCTTTTCTATCATACGAAAACTCTCGACAGGACTCTCTCCCATGCAACCGGATGCCTATCACTTCCATATGCTTGTACATCGACAGATCACGCACAGCAATCCATTAACTGCTCTGTTTATTGTAGCATCACTACTTCCGTTTATGACACTCTCAACAATTTTCCAAAACAAATCAATAGCCAATATTGCTATCGCCTGTTGTTTTATTCTTTGCTATTCAATACTCTACTACACTCTTTACAAAAAGGATACAGAACTTTCCAAGTAGCTTACTTCTTAAGTTTGTAAATTTTACTGTAGGGTGATGAAACCACCAATTCAAAAAGCGCTTTATCATATTTACCAAGTATGAACATTTGCAC
>JAGGRU010000144.1 GCA_021159425.1 Sulfurovum sp. | reverse complement strand
ATGCCTTCACCCACTTCAAGTCTTGTGAAGCTAGTAATTTCTGCTGTACCACCGGCAGCTTTTGCTTTGTCTGCAACGTATTCAGCAACTGTTTTGCTGTCATCCATTACAAAATTTTGATCCAAAAGACATTGCTCTTGATCAAGTGTTGTATTGTCTGAAATAAATCTTGCGATCTTACCAGGAAGGATTCTGTCCCAAATTTTTTCAGGTTTACCTTCAGCAGCGAGTTCAGCTTTTAAATCAGATTCTGCTTTAGCCATAACCTCTTCAGTCAATTGACTCATAGAAATATACTGAGGCACATTTTTAAGTGTTTTACCTAAACGTGAAAGCTCTTCATTCTCTTTTTCAATAGCAACGATTCTACCTTTAGTCTCTTCAGCTACATAGCTAGCATCAAAATCTTTGTAAGAAAGTGTAGTTGGTGCCATAGCCGCAGCATGCATTGCAATCTCTTTAAGTATAGGAGTCATTGCTTCTGCGGTTGCAGCTGAGTCACATTTAGCTTCAATGATCACACCATTTTGCTTATTTGAGTGAACATAACCGTTTACTGCTGTAGTCTCATCACCCACAATAAGTGCTGATCTTCTTACTACAAGTTTTTCACCGATCGTAGCGATTTGAAGAGAAAGATACTCTGCAAATGGCTGATCATTGATAGTTGAAGCATTGATAGCCTCAGCATCAGCAATGCTGTTATCAAATACATGATTGATAACATCTGACATTACTGCCAAAAATTTATCATTTTGTGCAACAAAATCAGTTTGAGAGTTCACTTCAACGATAGCCGCTTTTGACCCCTCAACTTTAACTGCGATAGCACCTTCAGCAGCTACTTTATTTGCTTTTTTAGCTGCAGCACCCATACCCTGATCTCTAAGCCATGCAACAGCTTTGTCCATATCTCCATCAGATTCAACAAGCGCTTTTTTACAATCCATCATTCCTGCATCAGTCATCTCTCTGAGTTTTTTAATATCTTTTGGTCCGAAATTTGCCATTATTAAACCTTTACGCTAATTCTTTTGCTTCAGCTATTGCTTCAGCTTTTACTTTAAATGTTGCAGCTTCTTCTTCGCTCATTGCAGCAATTTTTGCAAATGTAGAGAAACCAGCTTCAATTAATTTTTCACAACCAACTTTGCCGATACCTGTAAGTTTAGTTAAATCATCTGCTTCTGCTTCTGTTTCAGCTTTTGGTGTTGCTTTTTCTTCTACAAGTTTTGCTACTTCAGCTTCAGTTGCTGCAGATTTTTTAGCCAATGCTTCTGTTGCTGCTGCATCTACTCTTTTTTCAGCTTCTTCTTCTGTCTCTGTCATTAACGCTTCCATTTCACCTGCAGATGCATCTTCGGCTACTTCACCGTTAGCTTCAGCATACGCTGCTTTACCTTCAATGATCGCTTCTGCCATCTCTTTACAGAAAAGGTTGATCGATCTGATCGCATCATCATTTCCAGGGATCGGGTAATCAATTACATCCGGATCACAGTTCGTATCAAGTGGTGCGATAACTTTCATACCCATTCTTTTTGCTTCTTTAACAGCAATGTGTTCTTTAACAGCATCGATAACAAACATCATGTCCGGAAGTTTCTTCATGTGTCTGAAACCTTCAAGGTATGCTGTTAATTTTGCCTTTTTTCTTAAAAGCATCAATGCTTCTTTTTTAGTCAACATATCAAGCTGACCGTTTTCTTCCATCTGCTCAATAATTTCAAGTTTTCTGATAGACTTTTTCATTGTCGGGTAGTTTGTTAACATTCCACCTAACCATCTTGTAGCAACGTAAGGCATACCACATCTTTCAGCGTGCTCTTTTACTGCTGATCTAGCTTGTTTTTTAGTACCTACGAAAAGTACTGTTTGTCCTTCAGCTGCTGCATCTCTTACAACATTGTATGTATATTTGAAATATCTAAGTGTTTTTTGAAGGTCGATAATATAGATGTTCTTTCTTGCACCGAAAATAAATTTCTTCATTTTTGGATTCCATCTTCTTGTTTGGTGTCCGAAGTGTACACCACATTCGAGTAAGTCTTTCATTGTTACCATAAGTTTCTCCTTGGTATATAATCATAATAGAATTTTTACATTGTAAAAACTCAGTTAAAAGCATAGCTTCATCACTAGGTTTAAGAGATGGATTGATAATCATCCAAATCGTCCGCTGTAGTCATCAACACCAAAGCTCAAAAAATGAGTTCGTGCAACCAGTCAAGGAATAACTACATGAGTATTTCCATTATTCAAGCTATAGCATAGCCCATTAAAGAATAAGGAACGCGATTATACCGAAATGATGTTTAAGGGAATATTAGGCTTGCAATTCTTCCAACTTTGCTTTCACATCAGCCACATGGTTTTTTACTCTAACCTTCGTCCACGCAGCAGCCACTTGACCCTCAGGATTTATGATAAAGGTAGAACGTACCACACCCATATACTCTTTGCCCATAAACTTTTTAAGCTGCCATACACCAAATGTATTACAAAGTTCTTTATCTTCGTCTGCAAGAAGTGTGATCTTCAAATCTTTTTTCTCTATAAAGTTTCTATGTTTTTTAGGAGAGTCTGGACTGACACCTAAAATCATGGCATTCAAGTCTACAAACGCTGGTTCTGCCTCTGTAAAATCACAAGCTTCTGTGGTACACCCGGGCGTATTGTCTTTTGGATAAAAATAAAGCACTATCCATCTCCCTTTAATATCTCTGAGACATATCTCTTCTTCATCCTGGTTTGGCAAACAAAAATCCGGTACCTGTGTTCCTGTTTCTAACATTGGTAAATCCTTATATACTTTTCGATAGTATACCAAATGCAAACAAAAGAAGAACTACTCAATGACATAGAAGAACTGATCTCTTATGGAAGAGATGAACCAACCATTAACCCTGCTCTTTTAGCTTACCTGGAGTTAGATGACCTCATCTCTACCAAGAAAAAACTACTTGAGAGAGTTGGAAAACTCAGTGAAGAGGACAAAGTGTGGCTGGAACAGTTCAAAAAATATGAATAATGTAAAAATTTAGGGTATTCAAATGGTTCATTTTGATATACTACCTATTATATTAAAAGATAAAAGGAATTAAGATGCAAATCAGTTTTGGCGCATACAAAATCAAGGCACATGAGCTAGATAACAAACTAGCTGTTCAAATCACTTCTGACTTAGGTGAAGTCACTATGCATGATTCGGGAGAGGGTCAACATGACTTTCCAAACGCAGTTGGATGTAAAATTCTTGATGCAAAAGAGAAACCGGAAGCAAAGGGCTTAAAAAGATACTCTTTTGGAGACTATACTTTTATTTTAGGTATCAACTTTGCCGGTGATTTGCTTCTCTTTCACTCTGTGAGACTTTATGTAGGAAGAAAGATCATTGGCGGTCATGATACTCTCTCATTGGCATTCTTATCAGAACCCAAAGCGTAACTCACATTAACTTACCTGGAGATGATTGATCTCATCTCCGCAAAGACAACAGCTTAAGAACTTTGAGTCGCATCATCCCAAAGTGAATGTAACATTACTTTAATGCTCTTCCGATAATTCTCATCTTCAGAGAATTTCGGAAAATCTTTCACTACTGACAGTTTTTGATACAAGACCTCTTCAGGAAGCACTTTCAAAGTGATCTGCTTTTTGAGATAGAGTTTTGCCAAAAACCACAACAGAAGAAAAGAAGTACTTAAGGGGTTCAAATATTTCCGGCTAAAATCTTCAAAATCTTCCTCAGCACTTGCTTCAAACTCTTCAATGATCACTTCGAACAGACTTTTTAAATGTACCAGCGGTACTACCCCAAAGATCAATCTGGCAGCTTTTTCACCCCTGCTGTACTCTCCGCCTAAAAAAACCCTGGCAGCTTTTTGTGTTTCACCAAAAAGATTAGTTCGCAGACCAACCAAGCCAATATCTGTATGATAGTGTCTACCACAGCCTTTTAGACAACCGGAGAAACCTACTTGAATGTTGTGTGCGGCTATCTCTTCTAACGGCAAATAAGAAGTCTCCTCTTTTACGTCCCAAAGAGAGAGTGAACAATAGTGACTCCCCGCACAGGCAGTTACATGTGAAGCACCCGGAATAGGTCCGAAAGGTACCTTTTTTTCTTTAAGACCTAAAAGATAAAAATTTTGATCCACCCCAACTCTTATTTCACAATTCTCTCTATCGGCATAAGAAACAAGCTCTAGAAGTGCTATAGCATCAATTTTTCCAAATTTACTCTGATAACAATAAGCAAATGTTTCATCTTTTAATTTTTGGAACTCTAAAATAGATGCTTTATGCATCTGTAAAATACCTTTTTTTTCAATGCTTGCAGGGTAAAACTCTGATACTTTTTTTACAAAAGCATCCATACCTATCTCTGCGATCAAATGAAAAAGTCGTGTCTTTGCCCTGCTTCCTCTTAAACCATATTTCATATATGCTTTGGCAACCGCCTCAAACATCAGTGGAGTTTCATGAGGTTCTACAAAAATATCTGCATCTTTTGCCACTTCAGAATTTTTTCCTCCAAGGTAGATATTAAATCCCCAGATCTCTCCTTTACGTGCAAGTCCAAAAAAGAGATCATTGGCAAAAAAATGTACCTGGTTCATTTTATTTCCACAGATCGCTGTATTGAATTTTCTGGGGAGCATTCCCATCCACTCTTTTTTTCCCAAAAATATATTTTGCATTTCAACAAGCAGAGGATATACTTCTATTTGGGCACTTTCATCCAAACCATCATAAGGATCGGTCACAATATTTCTAAAATTATCCGTAAGTGTTTGAAGTGTACTGATCTCCTCTTGCTGCAACAGTTCCCAGACATTTAAAATATTTTGGGCTTTGAGTCCATGAAGTTCTATTTGGGCACGTGCAGTAAGCAGCAATTCCAATTCATATTCCTGGACGATCTTTGCAATAAAGCGGAGTGTATCATTATCGATCCTTCCTCCCGCAATACGCAGACGAAGCATAAACCTTTCCGGGTTTAGTTTAATATTATAGATACCATAGTTCTTCAGGTAAAAACGTTCTTCCTCACTCAAGTCTGTAAGATCAAGCAATAAGATCTTCCGATAAAAATCATAAGGGCTAAGGTTATTTTTAGCTCTCTCTATCTTATTTAACTTCATATACACTCAACTATTTAGCTTCACGCAGATCAATAGATTTGTCAAACTCAATATTATACTTTTTAAGTATTTCACTCTGTTTGGCTTGAGCCTCTTTTTTATCTATGATCACCTTGACACCATTTTTATCTTCCAAAACAATATAGTCATCTTTTACATCTTCCATTTTTTGATAAAATTCTTGAAAATCTTTAAAAGGTTCACCATTTACTTTGTCTATAGCCCACATGCCAAAGTAGTTATCCCCTCTGCTTATATCTGAAGGCAATACTTTAAGAAGTACTACTGCTTCAGTCTTCTCTTCTTTTTGCCATTGCATGGCTAAATTACTCAACTTCATACGGTTGCTGCTTGTAGAGCGTATGAGGTTTCTGGTTAAAGGAGAAAAGACATATCCACCGTAAATAAAATAGGTCGGCATCGTATCATAACGGGTTGTTTGGACCAAAAACATATCATCTGCTCTGTTTTTCAGTGTGGCTTTGACCTGCATCGGCTTTTTATCTCTAATAATGTCAAGAGTTAAACTCTCTCCCATTTGATAAGTGTCTACATAATAATTGTAATCGGTATATTCATGCTTCCTAAAGGCAACCGTTCCGTCATTCTCTATATTATATCCATCAATGGCAGTAAGAATATCACCTTCTTTCAGTATACCTTTCAATGATGAGTTATAGACTATTTTATCTATAAGTTTTCCACTTATATTGTCATCCAGACCATAGTAACGTCTCATGGCAGGATTTTCAAGTTTTTGGGTTCCTATACCCAACTCACCAAAACCATCATACTTTCCGTCTTTCATATCTTCTATAAAATGCTGTGCCATAGAGACCGGAACCAAATATCCGATGTTTTGAGACTTTTTGATCACTTGCATGACCACACCCACTATTTTCCCATCTGAGAGCGCAGGACCACCGGAATTACCTGGATTGACTGCTGCATCAACCTGCACTGCTAAAAAAGTCTCTCCAGAGTGCGCATAAGTATGATGTTCTACACGTGAAATCACACCAATGGTTGCGGAAAGCGTAGATCCTCCCATAGGGTAACCATAGACAACGATCTTCTGTTCTACTTCAGGCAATGTTCCAAAAGTCAATGGTTCTACACCTGAAAAGAATGCCTTCTCTTCTACTTTTAAAAGTGCCAGGTCTGCCTGATGCGATACAGCAAATACTTTAGCAATATAACGCTTCCTCTGCCCATAACGTTCCACTTCCAAAAAAGCCTGATTTGCTACAACATGTGCATTTGTAAGTATGAACTCCCCATCAATAATAGCACCGGAACCCGTGCTGCTTCGCATAGAAGAGCTCCAGGGAGAGAGATAATTTGGAATTTTGGCAGTAGTATATATTTTGACGATGGCTTGTTTGGTAATGTCATCTTGTTTGGTTTGTGCACTTAGAATTAGTGTACTTAGCAATAGTGTTAATAATAGTTTCAAATTTCTTTCCTTCGTAGGGTCGATTTATCGACCATAATTGAAGGTCGATAAATCGACCCTACGCGAGATATTTTTCAGCATCAACTGCATCAATACCTCTTGCTTTCGCCTCTTTTACCATAAACCCAGTCTCACTGATAGAGATGAGTACTCTACCTTCATCATAAAGCCTTGCAGAACAAACACCGCAAGAGGGACTTCTGTCTTTACCAATGAAAAGATCAATGTCACTGTGTGTGTCAAAAAAATGTTTCGCATACTCTTCTACTGCAAAAGAGAGATCAGCACCTGTTGTATTTGAAATAGCTTTAATGCCCTGTTCTGTTTTTATCAGATCCATAGTTGGACGGGGAGAACCAAAGGCATGATCTTCCGGACAGAAAGGGATGAGTTCTGCATTTTCTAATTTAGCTAAGAGTTCATCATTTCTATTGTCCGTTGCATCATAACGACACTGTTCACCCATAAGACAGGCTGAAATAGCTATTTTCTTCATTTAAAATACAAAGAGAAGCAGATAGACCCAAATTCCTGTAAGGGAAGTGAGTGTGATTCCTATGAAAGTGCGAAAACCTGCTTTTTTATGCGAGGCAGAGTAATTTCCGGGTAAACCACCTTGCGAAGAGTCAGATCTTGCCCGAAACAGTGTGCTTGCCCAAATGCCTAGTGTCAGGACAGAAATAACAATATGGATCATCAATACCACAAAAAGATAATCATGAGAAACCTGAGTATTTTTCACAAAAGCTTCATATCCTCCACCTAAACGTACACCATATTCAAAATAACTTACTACTATAACAGAAATGATAAAGATCGCCCACTGTACTCTGGCATGTAAGTTATACTTTCTGTTTTTGGCAAAAGAGATGGCAACACCAACCAAAAGAGGTAAAAGTGCAACAATAATGGTGACAAAATCCATAAAGAACGGTGCTTTTGTTCCTAAAAATCCCGGTTGAAACATGTAATTCATCTATTCAAAACCTTTATTCTTTTTTGTAGGGTCGGTTTACCGACCAAACTTATACAAGGTCGGTAAACCGACCCTACAGTGCATTAACAGATCACTATACTTTTAATCTCTGTAAACTCTTCCAATGCCCACTTTGGACCTTCACGTCCTACACCTGAAAGCTTGGACCCACCATAAGGCTGTACGTCAAAACGCAATGTCGGGATATCATTGATCACTACACCACCACACTGTGCATCCTCTATAAAATCTTGTGTCTGTCGAAGATTATTGGTGAAAATAGAAAACTGTAAACCAAAGGGCGAATCATTCATTTTTTCTATGGCTGTTTCATAGTTTGGTACAGAGATCAAACTTACGATCGGGGCAAAAACTTCTTCACAAATGATCTTCATATCATCTGTAACATCTGCCATGACTGTAGGAGGGAAGAGACCATTGACCTCTTCTCCTCCTGCAATCACCTGAGCTCCTTCATTTTTGGCTGAAGCGATCCATGTTTTTGCTCTGTTTTTAGACTCTTCATCTATAAGCGGTCCCATAAAAGTATCATCTTCATAAGGTGAACCTACTTTGAGTGTACGTGTTTCCTGAGCCATATAAGTTGCAAAGTCATCATACACCTTTTCATTCACATAAATACGTTGTAGCGAAATACACACTTGTCCTGAATTTACAAAAGCACCATAGGTACAACGCTCTGCTGCTTTTTTTATGTCTGCACTGCTGTCTACATAAGTTGCGGCATTTCCACCAAGCTCAAGACTTACTTTTTTGATCCCTGCCTGTTTTGTGATGATATTTCCTACCGGTACGGATCCTGTAAAAGAGATGACCCTTGGAATATCACTTTTTACCATGGTTGAACCTACTTCTGCATCTCCGTACACAACAGAGAGTGCATCTTCTACTGCATACTCAGACTTAATGAATAATTTTGCCAGCATATACGCTGTCATGGGTGCTTCCGGAGTTGGCTTAAGTACCACGGCATTACCCGCACCTAAAGCCGGAGCAATCTTGTGTGCAACAAGGTTTAGAGGAAAGTTGAACGGAGTAATACAGGCTACAACACCAACTGGTTCACGTCTGTAAAATGCCAGTGTTTTTTTACCGCTTGGCATAATATCAGTAGGAATGGTCTCACCTGAAAGATTGGCAAGTTCCATGACTGTAAGAGCAATGGTCTCTGTACATCTGTCTACCTCTATACGGGCAAAAGAGATAGGTTTCGCTACCTCTTTTGCCAACATCATAGCAAATTCTTCTCTATAATATTGTAATTTACCCGCTACGTCTTCAAGCCATAAAATACGCTGTGAAAGTGGTGTTTTAGCTGCAACTTTAGCAGCTTCTTTTGCAATATTAAGTGCTCTTTTTGTATCTTCAGCATCACAGAGTTGTGCAATACTCACTACGATTCCGTCATAAGGACTGCGTCGCTCAGTTTTCTCTTCTTTAGTCTCTTCTGTAGAACCAAAAAATACTTTGGCTTCTACTGCATCATCAAATGTTCCAAACATTACTCTACCTTGTGTATGAAATTATTTGATTATAACAGATTAGAGATAATAGAAGGTAAGTTATATCAAAAGTGTGATTATTTTTCAATCTTGGAGCTTGGACTTTAGTCCAAGAGTCTCATGAAATGGGACATTCTTTACGAGTAAGACTTTTTAGAACTTTATATTTGAG
>JAGGRU010000135.1 GCA_021159425.1 Sulfurovum sp. | reverse complement strand
TTATATACCCGTATTAATTTTAAGTAAATCAACAAGAATATTAATATAAAATAAAACTACATGAAAGAGAAGGAAGTATAAAAGATGCAAAATGGTCATCAATTTGGTTCTAATGAGATCCAATATTCTCCACGTTCAAAACGTTTAAAATCTTCTAAAGACAATGTAAAGTTTCTACAACAGGAAGTTAATTTAAAATCTACCCCTCTTTATTTTCCTGAGGGATTTGAAAAAATATTTTTAGCCATGTATTTCATTTTATTGCCATTTATTACAGGACTTCTTTTCCTCTTTTTCTTTAATTCAATGGGTAAATATGAAGTGTTTTTATCTCTCAATCAAGATTATTTTTTTATTTTAACTTGGGCAATAGGCTATGAGATCCTTGCGATCCTTATCCTTTTATACATTATAAAAAGTGCTTTTTCTTTTAGTGAAAAAAAGGGTCGCAAAGGCAAAAATAAAAGACATATTAGCCGTTGAGAAAAAACTTACTTCAATTCTTTTGCCAAATATTCCCCAGTGTAAGAACCTGTCTCTTTATATTCAGAAGCCAACTTTTCAGGAGAACCTGTTGCAATGATCAAACCACCCTTGTTCCCACCTTCCGGTCCCATATCTATAATGTAATCGGCATTTTTAACCATGTCCAGATTATGTTCTATGACCACAACAGAATTTCCAAGCTCTACCAGATGATGGACAACTCCCGTTAATCTGTCTACATCTGCAAAATGCAGACCTGTCGTTGGTTCATCCAAAATGTAAAGTGTTTGACCCGTATCTTTACGACTTAGCTCTTTACTCAGTTTAATACGTTGTGCTTCACCACCTGAAAGTGTTGTTGCATTCTGTCCAAGTGTGATGTAATCAAGCCCGACATCAGTCAGCGTTTTAAGTTTAACGGCAAGTGCAGGGATAGCTTTAAAAAATTCCAGTGCCTCACCCACCGACATAGCAAGTACATCAGAAATGGACTGTCCTTTATAGAGCACTTCTCTTGTCTGTGCATTATAACGTGTACCATGACAGGTATCACAAGATACAAGTACGTCAGGTAAAAAGTGCATCTCGATCTTTATCTGTCCGTCACCCTGACATGTTTCACAACGACCGCCTTTCACATTAAAAGAAAAACGCCCTATTTTATAGCCTCTCAGTTCTGCCTCTTTGGTTTGTGCAAAAAGTTTACGTATCTCATCCATCATTCCTGTATAGGTTGCAGGATTTGAACGAGGGGTTCGACCTATGGGACTTTGATCCAGATAGATCACTTTGTCCAGTTTTTCAAGTCCTGTGATCTCTACACCATCTACTTTATTTACTTTTTTGGCACGGTTCAGTAACTCTCTTGCTACAGGGAGCAATGTTTGAAGAATTAATGAACTCTTCCCGGATCCACTTACACCGGTAATACATACAAAATTTCTCAGTGGAATTTTTGCATCAAGCTTTTCAATATTGTTAATGGTCACATTTTTGATCTCTATCCACTCTTCTTGAGCGTTATCATGTGTATAGCTGATCTCTTTTTTACCGTAAAGATAGTCTGCAGTCAATGTCTTTGCTTTTGCCAATTTCTTTGCATCTCCTGCAAAAACAATTTCACCACCAAATTCACCGGCACCCGGACCAATATCTATAATGTAATCTGCCGAGAGTATCGTCTCTTTATCATGTTCAACAACAATGACAGAATTTCCTTTCTCTTTGAGTGAATTCAAAGTACGAATAAGTTTCATCGTATCCCTCTCATGCAAACCGATACTCGGTTCATCAAGTACATACATTACACCCGTAAGACCAGAGCCGATCTGTGAAGCAATACGGATACGCTGTGCTTCTCCACCGGAAATACTTCTTGCATCACGATTAAGCGTAATATACCCCAGTCCCACATCATGTAAAAAGAAAAGTCTCTCATACAACTCTTTCAAAATAGACTCAGCGATCATCTTCTGTTGCTCTGTCAAATGTGAAAAACTCTCTTTATCCTCAAAATAAGCATAAGACTTTTCAATTGGCATATCGATGATATCTGCGATATTTTTTCCCTCGATCTTAACAGCTAAAGAGCGTGGTCGTAAACGGTGTCCATCACATTTGTCACACACTTTTTCAGTCATGTATTCTGAAAGATCTTTCTCATCTTTGAACATATCATGTGCAAACTTTACAACCCCCGGCCATTCACGTTTGAGTTTATGACGTTTCCATAGAAAGTCAACTGTGCCACCATTTCCATAAAGTATAGCTTTTTGCTGATGTGTTTCAAGTTCACCATAGGGTTTTTTAATATCTATATCATTCTGCGTACAAAAGGCATTGAGGAATTTTGTGTAATAACTCTTGTTAAAGCCATACATGATCTTTACAGCACCTTTGTCAATACAAAGTTCAGAAGAAATCACTTTTTTAAGATCTATAGCATAACGAATACCAAGACCATCACAGGCAGGACAGGCACCTTTAGGTGAATTAAATGAAAAAGAAACCGGTTCAAGAGGTTCAAAACTCAACTTACAGTCAAAACATGCCAAGTGTTCAGAGTAATGAATATGCTGTCTATCTAGCCCCAACTCTTCATAGTTCAGTACTTCGATCTCCATCTCACCATAAGATTCTTTAAGTGCTTTCTCGACATCCTGCCCAATACGGTCACGACTCTCCTCTTTGACCACAACTCTGTCAACCACCACTTTTATAGTGTGTTTTTTTGTTTTAGAAAGTTCTATCTCATCATCAAGACGTACCATGACACCATCAATCATAGCCCTGATGTAACCTTTATGACGAAGTGACTCCAACATATCTGCAAAAGTACCTTTTTTCTCTTTAACTAATGGTGCCATTATGATAAGTTTTGCACTATCAGGTAGCTTCAACACCTCTTCAATAATATCAGAAGCAGACATCGAAGAGATAGGCTTTCCACACTCATGACAATGCTGTTCCCCCACACGTGCAAATAGCAATCTCAGATAATCATAGATCTCGGTAATGGTTCCTACTGTAGAACGAGGGTTTTTAGAAGTGGTTTTCTGATCAATGGCAATAGCCGGTGTAAGCCCTTCAATTTTATCTACATCAGGTTTACCCACTCGTCCCAAAAACTGTCTGGCATAAGATGAAAGAGACTCAATATAACGTCTTTGTCCTTCGGCATACAAAGTCGAAAAAGCGAGCGTTGATTTACCAGAGCCTGAAATACCGGTGATCACTACCAGTTTGTTTTTAGGGATAGATATATCAATATTTTTTAAATTATTCTCTCTTGCCCCGTAAACGTGTATCATATCTTTTTTTATTGCCATTGTTAACTATTATCCTTTAATCTATATTCTAACGTCGGGGTGGGGACACCCCGACCTACTAAAACCATATCTTTTTTACTAACATTCCCAAAGCAAACACATACAGTGCCAACAGTGCCATCTTATGATTTTTGGATGTCACATGATCTTTGAGCCAAATACCCAGTGTCACACCCAGCAGTGAAGCGACTGCTACGACAAGTCCATTGTTAAAATCTATGGTTCCGGAGCTTAATCTACTCATCATCCCTGCCACGGAAGAGAATGCTACAAAGAACAAACCTGCTGAAACTGCTTTCTTTAGAGGATAATGCAACAAGCCCACTAAAACAGGGGTCAAAATAATAGAACCACCGATTCCCAGTGTAATGGAGAAAATACCTATGATCACTCCCAGAGATAAAAGCAAGCCTTTATTGAGTGTTTTTGTTTGTGAATCATCTTCATGATTTTGAGAATAGAAGAGTCTAAAGAGTGCAAAAAGCAGTAGTCCAAAGAAAGTAAACTGTAACACTACATCTGAAATATAGTCAGTAACATACCCGCCAACAAATCCACCTGCAAAGCCACCTATACCGACAAAGATCCCTTCACCAATGATGAGGGAGCCTTTTTTATGGTTAAGGTATGAACCATATATGGAAGAAAATACCATTTGCACAATAGAGATACCAATGGCATCTTTAATATCAAAGCCAAGTACCAAAAGTATAGGCACAAGGATCATCCCTCCGCCAATACCAAAAAAGCCTGACATCGTACCGATAAAGATACCAACCAGTATGAGTTCTATGACCATTTATATTGCTCCAAAAATTAATTTGAAATTATAGCATTTAAACCGAACACCCTCGCAGAGGCAGCTAAAAAATTCCTACTATGATATACTACGAACGATGAATCGGATCAATATACAATACTACAAAACAAACTATGGAGAGTTTATCTTAGGCACCTATGATAGACTATGCCGGAGGGTTGCCTTTGAAAAAACGACTCTTGGAATTAGAACAAAATTTATTTACTACCTGATACACTTTTCTGGTAATTAATTTATGTCTAATTAAATATACATAAATTGCGACAAAAAGATGATCGTGATCACAAAAGAAAACGGTAATACATGACTTTTAAAGACTAAAGGCTGAATGCCCATATAAACTTGTAAGAATCCTCTGATCCCCAGCCAGATACCTAAAAATGCTTTGAGAGAAAGGAGCATTTGAAAGCTACTCATTCCCTCTTCACTTATAGGACCAAAGACTTGAGTAATAAGGTAAAGTCCTGTAAGTACAGCAACTATTAAAGCCGGTGGTACTACATTACGTACATACTTCATAAAAGATTCTCTGATTTCTTTATGCTCTTCTTCATTGTATGATTTTTTGATCTTTACCAAAAAAAGATTGTCTACGATGAGAAAACCTCCGTAAATGAATGCTGCAAAAATATGAATGGTTTTAATAAGTACAAAAGTCATGAGTTTACCTTGAGTTAAATTGCGAGATTATAGTCTATTTTACTGTTTATCCATTTGATGAGTATCAAGTCTTAGAGAAGTAAAAACCTAAGAGATGAACTCTTGAGAAAAGAACTCATCTATCACTCCCCTCATTTCAGCAGGATCTTCAATTCGATTTACCAGATTTCTAAATACAGATGCACCTTGGTATCCCGCCTTAGAGTAAGAATGCAGATTTTTTCTAAAGATGATAGCACCATATTTATCATAATGTTTTATCATTTGATCGAAATGTTCTAACACCACTTCTTTTATGAGTTCCGGACTTGCTTCTTCCATACCCTCTTTGATCTGTTTAAATATCCAGGGTTTACCCACCGCTGCACGTCCTATCATCAGACCGTCTGCACCTGTATGTTCCAGTACCCATTTTGCTTTAGCTGGTGAGTCTATGTCTCCGTTGGCAAGCACAGGAATAGACACAGCACGTTTAACCTCTGCGATCGCATCATAATCTACAGGTGCCTTGTATCTGCCTGCTCTGGTTCTTCCATGTACAGCAATGTAGTCTGCACCTGACTCTTGACAGATCCTTGCTATCTCTTCATGATTTTTTTCATTAAAGCCTAAACGGAACTTCACTGAAGTATACTCTTTGTTGGAGTATTTTTTAATAGTCTCTATTACTTTTGCCATTTGAGATAAATCGGTCAACAAAGAAGATCCCTGAAGATTATTTACCACTTTAGGTGCAGGACAACCACAATTTAGATCGATGATATCTACATCGTCTCTTTCATTGATGATCTCCACTGCTTGCCTAATGACATCCAAGTCAGAACCTGCAATTTGTATGGAGTATGGGTTTTCTATGGGATTCTTTTCCAACATACGGTATGTTTTCTTACTTTTGTGCACTAAAGCATTGGAGCTGATCATCTCACTTACAGTAAGATCAACACCAAACTTCTTAACAACAGAACGGAAAGGAAGGTCTGTAAAGCCCGCAAGAGGGGCTAAAGCGTAGAGGGGATTAGAAAAGTCCAGTGTTGCCATACTATCTTTTATTTACAAATAGCGTTTATATCTATCAGATCTTCAAGTTTATAATTTTTCTGACTTTGTTTCAAATCATAAAGTGCTCTAAATTGTGCAAATTCATACTCATCTTGCTCGTCTAAATATGCCGATGCTCCATCCATAAGTTCATATTCAAATAACAGATATAAATATGCAGCCTGTGCTTTAGGATTATCGCTCTGATATTTTTTAAAGAGTGCTAAATTTTCATCCGGTCTGAACAATTTCTTAGTGATATTCGCTATATTTGCAAAATCCTGACATGAAAGCTTTAAGGCGGAAACAAAATCATTAAGAATTTCACTTGTTAATTCTACATCTTCTTCATTAGCATTATGTACTCTATTTAACATTACAAAGAAATTTTTAACATCAAAGATCTTGTGATATTTACGTGCCTTAAAGAATGTCTCTTTACTTGCAAAAATTGCCAGCGCTTCAGCACGTACCTCATCAGAGAATGATGAAGATGATTTCATCACATCCTCAACAAATTTATCATCTGCTTTCAGACGATTGAGTCTGTTATTTATAAGAAGTGAATTACCTTCATTAAATACTTTTGCCATCTTCTGTTCTTTAAGATCAACGTACTCACCATTCTTTATTTTATTAGTAATATTGATTACTTTTGCCAGTCTTGGACTAAGACCCTCAACCGTATCCAGAACAGTAACATCAGACTTCCCCAAAAGTGCTGCTGAAGTCGCAATTTCCGGTATAGCATATTTTTGTTCTTTGGGCTCATTTACTACAGACCAGTAAAGAGCATCATCCAAAGTCGCTGCATCTCTGTGCCATTTTTTAAGTTTAAAATAACTTTTTAAAGAGTAAAAAACCATATGTATGATCGTAAATACAAGTAAAAATACCATTGGCAATGTAAACCATACAGCTACAGGAAAATTAAAATTGATCCCCAGTATCTCTACGATATAGTTATTTGGATTAATGGTATATGCAAATGCACCCATAATTGCGATAAGTGTTAATGCAGCAAATATATATAGACCCAATCTCATGTTCTATCCTTTATTGTTGTTCTTTTTCAGTGATCTCCCGGCATGCAATACAAAAACGTGCAAAATTCTTAACTTCCAAACGTGGTAAGCCTATAGGCTCTTCACACATTTCACAAATACCATAAGTCCCTGCTTTTATTTTATCTAAAGCAAGTTCAATTTCGTTTAATTCTTTACGCTGTTGTACTAAAATAGCACTATCTACAACTGTTTTTGCAGAAGTTGCAGCATGATCACCTTCATCATTCAATTCAAGGCTTCTCATTCCCTCTAATTCAAGTGCCGTACCGTTAAGGTTTTTTTCTATTTGAACTCTTCTGTCCAATAACTTATTTTGAAATGTTTCTAACTCTACTTTTGTTAACATATATCTTTCCCTATTTATGATATGGATGATTATTGTTAATTGTAAGCCCTCTGAATATCTGCTCCAATAAAACAACTTTCACCAGTTTATGTGAAAGCGTTATTTTACCAAATGATATGGCATTATTACATTTATCTAAAAAATCCCTCTCAAAGCCGTATGCACCGCCAATGAAGAAGTTTACTGTCACGCTATCCTTAAGCAGATTTGCAAAATTGTGAGAATCTACCTCTTTTGACGAAGGATCTAAAGCAATATTTACCCCGGAACCTAAATATTTTTCTAAAGCTTTTGTATAAGATCTTTGAGCTGCCTGGGGTGAAATATCATGTGCTTTTGTTATCTCTTTGTCAAAAAGCTCTATCACTTCCACTTTAGCAAAAGGTTTTGCTATTTTTATATAATGTTCAATAAGTCCTGCATAAAGTTTGTCTTTTCCCTTTTTATCTATAATGATAACGTTAATCTTCATGAAGTCCCTCTTTGATCTTCCCTGCAAGTTGATGTACCGCCATGGCATAATAAGAACTGTGATTATACCTGGTAATGACAAAAAAGTTTTTTGCACCATACCAAAGTTCATCATACGTTTTTTTCTCAAGTTTTATGAGTCGGACCTTCCCCTTATAATCCCACCAGGTTTTTGGAGCAATACCTTTCAAATATTTACGCTCATACGTCTTCCTGTATCCTGTTTTGTATCTTCTAAAACGTTTTCCTTCATAACTTACTCTTGTAGCAACAGGTTCTCCGGATCTCCAACCATTCTTTTTAAAATAATTTGCAACAGAGGCTATGGCATCCTGTTTTCTTTGTAAGGTAACTCTTCCATCGCCATTAAAGTCAACACCGTAAGCTTCATAATTACTAGGCATGAACTGTCCCAAACCAATTGCACCGGCATAAGACCCATACACATTTTTAGGATTGATCTTTTGTGTTTTACAAAGGTGCATAAAATGCATCAACTCTTTTTTAAAAAATTTATTTCTTCTGTTTTTTTCAAAAGAAAGTGTAGTTAAGGTATCAAAAACAGGGTATTTACCTACATTTTTACCATAATTACTCTCAATTCCTATAATGGCAGCGATATACTCTTTAGGTACACCATACTTTTTTTCTACTGTTTTAAATGTATCTTGATATTTTTTTACAAACTTTATACCATTATTTACACGAGAAGGACTAAGTTTAAGCCGAGAGTATCTCTCCCAGGGACCATATTTTCTATAGAGTTCTCTTGCTTTGGCTTTCTGGGCTTCTGTACGGGTATCTTTTCTGCGTTTTTGTTGTTTTCGTGGTATAAATGCACGCAGTGCTGTTTTTTGTACTTTTACTTTTGAAAATAGTTTATGAAGATCCGCTCTTTTATAATGATATTTCTTTACCAGTTTATTGATAAAGGTACGGGTAGCTGGATTTTTTGTATAGTCTTTCGCAGATAAGATCAAAGTCATCATCAAGAAAAACAGTATTGCTTTTTTCATATACCCCTCCTAATATTTTTAATAGATGATAGTATATCTTTACATTGTTAATACATTATTTTGTAATGCGGGTTGCGCAACAACGTTTATATTTTTTTCCGCTTCCACAGATACATGTTTCATTTCGTAGAAGTGTTACTTTATCTTCATAAATTTCACCATCAACATATTTCCACATATCGTTTACTTTTAAAAAGGTAGATCTTTCATGATGTAAATGTTGTACATTCTCAAAAATATAATAGGCTTTAAACTCCACCATATCATCAGAGAAATCAACGATCTCCAAGTGCTGCCAAAAACTGTTGTCAGCCCAGTCTTGTATGAACTTGAGTTCGTCATCTGTCCATGTATGGTCATGTGTTGTAGCTTGAAGGTAGTTCACATCACCTAAACAGTAGGCAGAATAACGTGACCTCATCAAACTCAGTGCTGTCGGGGCTACCTGCTCCACTCTCAAAATAGGCTCACAACACTCAGCAAAATCCAATCCACTTTTACAATAACACTTATTCATCTTAAACTTTATATCCTGTATTTATTTTTTGCATCATCATTTAGAAGGTTCAATTA
>JAGGRU010000088.1 GCA_021159425.1 Sulfurovum sp. | reverse complement strand
TTATTCACATCTTATTCACCATGTGAAAAACTCATCATTTTTCTATAAAATACAGAAAAATTTAAACTATTTTTAGTATTAGTCTCCAATACATATAATTTTCATATTTTTTCAGCTATAATCATTGCATTAATTTTGGGTGAATGCCCATATCAAGGATATATAATGAGTTGGACACCCAGTAGCTGGAGAAATTTTCCCATAAAGCAACAACCAACATACCAGGACAAAGCACTTCTTGAAAAAACAGAAGAAGAGTTAAGCTCTTACCCGCCCCTTATTTTTGCAGGTGAAGCAAGAAAATTAAAAGAGAAGCTTGCAGCAGCAGGAAGAGGTGAAGCCTTTTTACTTCAAGGTGGAGATTGTGCAGAGAGTTTTGCTGATTTTAACGCAGAAAACATAAAAAACCTTTTCAAACTTATGCTTCAAATGAATATGGTTCTCATGTACAGTACAGGTAAACCCGTAGTGAAAGTAGGGCGTATTGCCGGACAATTTGCAAAACCAAGATCTTCGGATTTCGAAGAGATCGATGGCGTAGAGTTACCAAGTTACCGTGGAGATATCATTAACGGAATGGAGTTTACGGAAGAAGCAAGAATCCCTAACCCTAAAAATATGTTAAAAGCCTATAATCAGTCTGCTGCTACACTCAACCTTTTGCGTGCATTTTCAAGAGGCGGTTTGGCGGATCTTAACAGGGTGCATAAGTGGAATCTTGACTTTATCAAAGGCAATCCTCTGGGCAAAAGATATGATGAATTGAGCACTAAGATCGATTCGTCTATGAAGTTTATGGCTGCATGTGGCCTTAACTCTGATACGATGCCTCAATTACACCAGACTACAATGTATACTTCACATGAAGCACTGCTTTTAAATTATGAAGAAGCACTTACAAGACAGGATTCTGATACGGGTGAGTGGTATAACTGTTCAGCACACATGTTGTGGATAGGCGACAGAACAAGAGATCTTACAGAAGCACATATAGAGTACTTTAGAGGGATCCAGAATCCTATTGGCTGTAAAGTCGGACCAACGATGGAGGAAGATGAGCTTATTGAACTGATCGATGCATTGAACCCTGACAATGAAGAGGGAAGATTGAACCTTATTGTTCGTATGGGTGCAAGCCAGATCAGACACTATTTCCCTAAACTGCTTAAGCGAGTGAGAGATGAGGGGAAAAATGTTGTCTGGTCATGTGACCCGATGCATGGAAACGTAGAGAAGAGTTCAACTGGCTTTAAAACAAGAGATTTTGATAATATTCTTTCCGAAGTAGAACAGTTCTTTACTATTCATAAAGAGATGGGAACAGTCGGTGCCGGGATACACTTGGAGATGACAGGAAATGATGTCACAGAGTGTACGGGTAGTACATCTTCTCCCATTACTGCAGAAGGGCTTGCAAGCCGTTATCATACACAATGTGATCCAAGACTGAATGCAAGTCAAGCGTTAGAACTTTCTTTTATGTTGTCTGATACTATCTAAGTTCCACTTGAACCTCTAATTTATGTAGAGGTTCAACTTTTTAAATCACTACAAATATATTTTTCCCGTCTTCATATCTGTAATTTAACTCTCTATGATGAATATCTAAAATACTCTTTACAATATAAATACCTAAGCCCAAACCACTTTTTGATGTATGAAAAGGTTTGAAATAATTTTCCAAGGGCTCTTTCAGTTCCACGCCGTTATTGATGATCTCTATTCTGTCTTCATTGATGATGACGATAACATGTTTATCTGCACTGTATTTAATGGCATTATCAAGTAAATTTTTGATGACAAGCGTAAAGAGTTCAAAGTCTACATTTATAATATAGTCTTTTTTGATCTCTGTTGTAATAAGTCTGCCAGGGTTCTCTACCATCAGCATATCAACACTGGCTTCAAGAAGATCAGACATTTTATAAGAGTGAAGATGAAGTTCAAAGTTCTTAGAGGCGATCTTTTCTATTTTTGCAAATTCATCAATAAGCAGATTCAGACGTTGGAATATACTGTGCATTCGTGCCTTGCTTTTTTCATCGGCAAGCATTTCACTCATCAACCTGCCTTTGGCAATAGGTGTTTTGAGTTCATGCATAATGGCACGTAAAAAAAGTTGCCGTGATTGTATCAATTCGCGTATGGTTTTAACCGCATGATCAAATTCATTGGCTACTTCACCTATTTCATCATTTCTGTCACTCGCACACTCAATATCAAGGTTCCCCTCTGAAAACGTTTTGATCTTGTTTTTCAGCTCTGAAATAGGTCTAAGACTTCTGACGACCCAAAAATAGAGTAAAATGATCAAAAGAAAAACGATCGTAAAAACAATAATACGTTTCAACGGATATTTTGACCTGTTCTTATTTTCCAGAAAAAGTTTAAACCGATCATTGTTGATAAGAATAATACGCTGCAGGTGAATGGTATCTACTGCATAGTGTGTATCTTTTCCCTTCTCCTTGAAGGAGCGTTCTATCTGTATTACTTTTCCTTTATCTGTAATGAGAGATACATTTTGTGCTTCAAGGTACGCTGTGTCAATTGTGCCGTGTTTCAGGTAATAGTTGTAAAGGTAGTGGGAAATACTTCTTTCATGTGCTTCATTATGCTCATCAAATTTCGCATGATCATATCTGATCGAACCAATGAAGAGAATAGCCAGAAGAAGGAGGGTAATGGAAAAGACAAGATTAAGTTTGCTTCGTAACGAAGAGAAGCCTTTAAACAAGTTTATAGCCTACTCCGCGTACTGCCTGTATACGTTTATTATCATTGAGTTTCGTACGTATTTTAGAAATGATCACATCTAGACTTTTTCCTTGAGAATCAATACTCATGGTACCTGATGTATTAATGATCTGTTCACGAGACTGGGTAATCCCCTGATTTTTAACCAAAAGCGAGAGTACTTCAAATTCTGCCGGAGTTAAAGAGAGTGCAGTGCTTTTAAAATAGATCGTATCACCTTTGATCTCAAAATCACTTTGTGGTAAGGCAGATTTTCCTTCTCCTTTGCTCAAACGATTTAAAATAGACATAATACGCGCATACATCTCTTTAGGATCATAGGGTTTCGGAAGGTAGTCATAGGCACCCAGTTCAAAACTTTTTACTTTATCACTAATATCAGAACGAGCAGAAGAGATGATAACCGGCATGTCATATTTACGTACGACTTCTTCACAGACTTCAAGACCATCCATACCGGGAAGTGTAAGGTCGAGTATCATCAAGTCATACTTCTTTACACCGGCACTTAAGCCCAAATAGGGATCCTCAAAATTTGTTATCTTAATGTCAAATTGTGACAGATACTCGGTTAAAAGTTCTGCAAATTCCGGATCATCTTCTATCATAAGGATGTTGATCATCTTCTTACTCCTGTTTTGTAGCATTTTTTACTCCTGGTATTGTAATCTTTAAAGGTTAATTGATGTCAAATAACTATTCAATCCCTAATTGTGGAATTTCAAGTTTTTCCCACTCAAGCTTCCCCCACTCTTTGAGATTGTTTTGTAGTGAATCCAGTGTTTTGTCTTTATGACAGGCATAACAGGCATTGGTTTCCGGAGGCATTCCATACGCTTTTGTTTGAGCAGGGTAGGTAAAGCTAAAGAGGTGTGAACGTACAGTTAAAGGTGATTTAGCTGTATGTTTCGCAGTTTTAGGCATATGACATTCTATGCATAGAGAACCTTTGGAGTCTGCTTTATGTTGTGTATGCTGTTCAAGTGTCACCTGGTGAGGTCCAATGATGGAACCAAAAGAGTGACACTTCATACAGGCATCATTGCCTTCACTCTTTTGAGCCGTATTTGTCAGTTTGTGAGGATTATGACAGTTAATACAGGTAATACCATGCTGATACATTCTGTCATGTATATATTCATTTCCCTGTGTTCGGTTCTTTTTAGCTGCACCATTTGCCCAAAACTCTTTTGTCTCCTGTCCTAAAGCAAAAGGGGCAGGGAGTTTATAACTGATCAGAGCTTTCCCCGGTTCATACCCTGCAGGGTAATCTTTGGCGGTCATCCACATATCTTTTGCAGACATATTTTTTGTCTCTATGCGTTTGTCTCTGTTTCTCATGTGACATTGAAAACATACTTCATTTGTACGCATCGGGTCAACGAGACTGGCTTTAAAAATACGACTGTCCGGATCTTTTACATGCTTACTTCCCGGTCCGTGACAGCTTTCACAGGCAATGGCAGGTTCAACCCTCTTTTGGGTAGACATATAGCCTGTAAAGTGACAACCGTCACAGGTAGTTGATGTCGGAAATTCTTTGTTGTCATGAGGGTAAGAGTCTTTGTACCAGTAATTATAGGGTTTAAAATGCTGCCAGTTTTTATTTTCTGAATTCCACTGATAGTTGCCAAGCCTGAAATCTTCTTTCCCATTGATGGTGGCAGGTATCATATAACGTTGTTTAAATTTACTTCCTATGGTATAGACTGCTTCTGCCAAAGTAAAATCTGCATCAGAAGGCAGTTGTGAAAAGTCTGCAACAACAACAGATGGATCAGATTTTATCTCTTGTATCATTTTTGAATGAAGAGAGTTTTTCCAGTCATGATAATTCTCTTCATGACATTTTTTACATTTTCCCGAACCTACAAATTGGGCATCTTTTTGTTCTTTAGGCTGAAGATCAAGGTTAAGCCCTACACGGGTTTTTGTCAATTGTGTGTAGTAAGGAGTAAGTTTAGGCAGGTTGAACCAGATGATGGTGGCTGGAATAAGAAGAATAAGTAGTGTAAATATAAAAAACTTTTTCATCATTCCGACCCTTACAATATAAATGCTTTTTTCATGTGGGGTTCAATTTCATCAAATGTGTATAGATGGTCTGTAAAATATTCAAAAGCAATGATACCCTGATAAAGCAACATGTCAGAGCCGTCTTTCGTGGGCTTATTGTATGACTTTGCCAATTTTAAAAAGGGTGTTTCTTTTCCGTAAATTACATCAACACAGGCTTTCGCCCGGGGTATGACAGCATCAAGTATCTCTTTGGGTGCCGGAAGTGAGTTATCTTCAAGACCTGCTGAAGTCATATTGATCACAAGGTCGTACTTTTTTGCTATGAAATTATCAAAAGTGTACGTTTCAAAGCCATCTTGCTTAAACTTCTCCAATCGACCTTCACTTCTATTGAGCAGCGTCACTTCATAGTTCTTATCACGCAATATGCTGGAAGTGGATTGTGCAGTACCGCCAGCACCCAAAAATAGTACAGTTTTACTCTCTTTAAACTCAGAGATCGCTTTTAAAAAACCGGGAGCATCTGTATTGTACCCATAGAGTTTCCCCTCTTTTTCAACGATGGTATTGACTGCACCTACTTTTTTGGCAAAGGGGTCAAGTACATCACAGGCAGCATAGGCATGTTCTTTGTGTGGTACGGTAATGTTAATGCCTTTTAACCCCAGAGCAAAAAAAGTTTTTTTAAGTGAAGTACCATCTTCCAGTCTGTAGCGCGCATAACATGCATCATAGTTCAAACCTTGAAAAGAGAGGTTATGCATAAGAGGTGATTTAGAGTGGGAGACAGGGTTTCCAAAGATGGCAAAAAGCTGTTTAGACATGGATGTACTATCCTTAGTAATTTTTATTATTATACAAGATGTAACTTATGCTTTGAAGAAGTTCAAGGTTCTTATACAACAGGAACCTAAAATTTCTTTGAAGAGCTAATATATAGTATAGTATAGTATTACTAAAATATTATGATATAATAGTATTCTATTACTATTAGGAGTCTTTTATGTTAGAAGAACTTTTTCAATTAAGCCAAAACTATATTGTAAATTATAGACAAGAGTATGTACGATACTTTTTAAAACAAGAATCACTCTCTAATCGTTTCTCAATTATATCGGGACAAAGAGGGATTGGAAAGACCACAGCCATTACACAATATATGCAACAGAATTACCCTGATATTTACACAGACAAAGCCCTGTACATACAAGCAGACCATTTTCTTTTAGGGAACAATACTCTGTATGACATAGCAGATGAGTTTGTAAAAATGGGAGGAGAACTACTTTGTATAGATGAGATACACAAGTACCAAAATTGGTCAAAAGAGTTAAAAAGTATTAACGATACTTTTAGGAAATTAAAACTTATAGTTTCAGGAAGTTCAGCCTTGGAAATACATAAAGGGAGTCATGACTTAAGTAGAAGAGCCTTGGTTTACAAAATGAAAGGCATGAGTTTTCGTGAATTTATAGAGATAAAATTAAACATAGAGCTAGAGAGTTTTGAACTTGAAACAGTTCTAATAGAACATCAGAGTATAGCACAAGCTATAGTAGATAGTTTAGCTAAAAAAAATCAGAAAATATTAGTACTCTTTAAAGAATATCTTGAAGTTGGATACTACCCTTACTATTTTGAATACAATAACAAAGAGCAGTTCTATTTGGCTTTGGAGCAAAATATTCATACAACTATAGAGAATGACTTGCTTGCTATTTATCCTTCTTTGACAGGCAACAGTATTAAAAAACTAAAGTCTCTTCTTAAAGTTATTTCCGCCTCTGTACCTTTTGTTCCTGATATGAAAAAATTAAAGAGTATTATTGGTGTGGGAGATGAGAGAACTTTAAAAAACTATTTAAAATACCTTGAAGATGCAGGGCTTATAAAGATGCTTATGAAAAGTTCAAAAGGTTTAGGAAGCATGGAAAAACCTGAAAAGATTTATTTGGACAATAGCAATCTACTCTTTACCTCAAAAGCAAATATTGGTACAGTAAGAGAGACTTTCTTTATGAATCAACTTAGTAAAGAACATAAACTCATTGCCCCAAAGAGTGGAGACTTTTTACTTGATGACACTTTGACTTTTGAAGTAGGAGGAAAAGGAAAATCCTATAAACAGATAAAGGACATGAGCCATTCTTTTGTCGCTTCAGATGAGATAGAAAGAGGATTTGGCAACAGAGTTCCTTTGTGGCTATTTGGGTTTTTGTATTGAGTGAAATGGAGCGTTCTTAAAGACTTTCCATTTCTTTTAATGTTGCAAGCAGGGCACCCAATTTATTTTTAACTTCAAGATATTCCAACTCTGGGATGGAATCTGCTACAACACCTGCACCTGCATGGAGTGTAATAGAATCAGCATTTATCAGTGAAGTTCTAATGGTGATCGCTGAGTCCATGTTCCCGTCAAAGGCAAAGTAACCCACTGCACCAGAATAGAAGCCGCGTTTTAAACCTTCATAGTCTGCGATGAGTTTCATGGCTTCGATCTTTGGTGCTCCGGTCATGGTTCCTGCAGTGAAGGTAGCAGCAAAAAGGTCGAACATGTCTTTACCTTCTTCTATGTGTGCTTCTACATCAGATACCATATGCATGACATGAGAGTACTTCTCTACACGCATCATATCGCTTACTTTTACCGTGCCTGTTTTTGCCACACGACCTACATCATTACGTCCAAGGTCTATGAGCATGAGGTGTTCTGCACACTCCTTAGGATCGTTCAGCATTTCATTTTCGAGCTCTTTGTCACGCGCAGCATCTTTACCGCGTTTACGTGTACCTGCAATAGGACGAAGCAGTATTTCACCCTCGGTCAATCTTACCATGACTTCAGGGCTTGAACCACAGATAGAGAACTCTTCATAGTCAAGCAGGAAAAGGTAAGGAGAGGGATTTTTAGAACGTAATACTCTGTAGAAACTCAGAGGATCGATCTTCCCTTTTTGGGTATATCGATTTGAAAGCAGAATTTGGAAAATATCTCCGGAGCGGATATTCTCTTTACACTCAAGTACCATTTCTTTAAAACGTTCTTCATCAATGCTAAAGCTTCCTTCTCCCTCAAGCACAACAGGCTTGATCGGCATTGGTGTACAAGTGTTGTGTAAAATAGCTTCAATAGCATCCATCCCTTCTTTCATAGAATCATCATTGAGTATCAGTGTCAATTTCGCAGACTTATGAGAGTAAGCCATGATGATCTTGGGACGTATGAGATCCAGATCAGGTGTATTGAGTGGATCAAGCAGCTTATCCATACTCTCTTCAAGTACCGGTTCAAATACTTTAACCATATCATAAGCAATGAACCCTATGAATCCATCGACAAAAGAGAAACCAACTTCTGTGGCTTTTTTCTTGTTCGCTTCTTTATCCACTTTTGCATAATAAGATTTTAAAAAACTGAAAGGATCTTCTTTTAACTCTTTGCTTGTACCGGAAAGATCAGTATAAGAGGTTGTTTTGTTTTTGTAGCTTAAACGCTCTTGTGCACCTACAACAATAAATGAGAAGTTCCCATCACTTGTATTGACCATACTTTCAAAAAGCATAGTGATCTCACCTGGAAAAAGTGTTTTGATTTTTCCGTAGAGCGCAACAGGTGTGAGTTGATCAAATAAAATTGTTTTATGCATGGGAAACTCTACTTTTTAACCACAAAGGCACTTTTATTAATACGGTCTTTTACTCTAACAAGAGCAGTATTTGCAGATGCTCTGTTTTTGTATGGTCCAATAAGCAGTTTTTTCGTTTTGCCTGTTGTGGTGATCTTGTAGTTGAACCCACTGTTTTTTATGGTACCAAGAAAACGTGAACTTGGTGTTTTTGAAAACGAACCTACCTGAATGTAGTATGGATGTCCTGAAACAGAAGTGACCGTTTTTGGCTTTTTCGCTTTAACAGGAGTTGGTTTTGTTTCAGGAACAGCAACCTCCTCTGCTTTTGGACTCTCTTTAACTTCAGGTGTTGCTGGAGACTGAGCAAACTCTTTTGTGATCTCAACACTTTGCGGGGCAGCTACTTCTTCTTTTTCTTCTTCAATTTTCAGCTCTGCCGGTTTATCAACTTCAGTTTTTTGTACTTGAGCGGGTTCTGCCGTTTCAACTATCTCTTTTACTTCTGACGCCTTAACCGGTTCGCTAAGTTCTTTCTCAATAATGCTTGAAAGCTTTGTCTCTTCTTTTGCTTCTTCTTTCTTCTTGGTAACATTTTGAAGTCTAAGTTCCGGAGAGATCATTTCTGTATTATTTTCTTCTAAAGAAACGTTCGTTTCATTTGGGTCTTTGAGTATGATTTTTGTAAGGATTATTGCGACTATCAGTACAACTATCAGTAGAGCAGCAATAGTTAAAAAACTTTTTGCTTTACTGTTTTTAGGTTTTATATTATCGATGATAAGGTCATCTAAATTGTGATCATTCATGAGAGAGGTAGCTCCGGATTTTATTTTGAAATGATTATATCATATTTATATATATTAAAACTTTATATTAGCTTTTTATATCCCCAGTCTTTTTTGATT
>JAGGRU010000349.1 GCA_021159425.1 Sulfurovum sp. | reverse complement strand
CCACAGCCCCATCATAAACCTTTTCACCAATAACAGGGTTGGTCACCGCTATCATCGCACGGATGAGAGGTCGTGGTGTGTAATACTGCCCACCATTTCTACCTGCGTTACCCATGTTCTTTATCTTGCTCTCATAAAGGTGGCTTAACTCATGTTTGTCTGTATGGGAACGAAACGGTAAAGTATCTGCAAGATCTAGTATCTCACGCAGTCCGTACCCACTTTGTATCTTGTTTTTGAGTTCAGAAAATATCTCACCTATCTTGTACTCTATGGTTTGAGCATCATCTGTACGTTCTTTAAACGAAGCCATGTAAGGAAAAAGCTTCGTATCGACAAACTCCACCAAGTCTTTACCTGTAAGAGCCACATGATGATCAAGCTTTCCATCTTCACCTTTTGGCATAGCCCACGCACCCCAACGAAACTCAGGATCCAGTATGTAAGAGTATGTTCTACCCTCAAGCTCCGCCTCATCTGCTTTGTCAAGTTCCAGTTCATCCAAGTAACGCAAAAACATGATCCACGAAGTCTGACCTATGTAGTCCAGCTCAGAGTCTGCACCGGAGTCTTTAAAAAGTATGTCATCTATGTTTTTGAAGGTTTGTTCGAACATTTGTTTCCCTTTGGGATTAAAGGGCAGACACATGGGTCTGCCCCTACGTTTATATGGTGGATATTTTATCAAAATATTATATATTTACGATTTTGACAACACATCATCCTCCCATGTCAATGGATTATTTAACGTGTATTCTGCCACACGTTCATAATCCATATTATCACGTACAACATGTTCATAATAATTACGTTGCCATATACGTTTGTTAAATGGTGGACATGTGCCGTTTTTTACCATTTTAATGTATTGCAATGTGGTATGCCGTTTGAATGATTGAATTATGGTGGACAACGTAGGGGCGGATTCCATATCCGCCCTTTTGGATTCAATGCCATTCATGGATTCATGGGTATCAATTCGTTCACGGTCATCCATGCATTCAATTTCATTCATCCGTTCAAGGGCGGATATGGAATCCGCCCCTACGATTTCAATTATTCCATGAATATGATTTGGCATGATAACAAATTCGTGTAATGTAACATGGGGGAAATCATTGATAATTTCACACCACAATTTGTTGACCATCTCCCCTGCAACATTTAAAACCATCTCATCATCCACGATCTCCCCAAATAAATGCAACCTGTCCTGAGTACAAATAGTTATAAAATAACACCCTGCCTTTGAATAATCATAATTCTTTAAACGAATGGAACGACGGTTATATTTATACGTAGGGGCGGAATCCATTTCCGCCCTTTTGAATGCAATGCCATTCATGGGTTCAATGCCATTCATGGGTTCAAGGGCAGATATGGAATCTGCCCCTACGGTTTCAATATTATTCTCCATAAAATACTCCTACATGATATAAAAGCATTGTAATGCAAAAAATAGTTTAAAGGTGAAAATCTGTCAAATTGACATATTTTACTTTAAAAACAACATACAAACCCGTATATCATCATAACTCACCTCACCACCTAAAGCTTCATGTACAGGCTTGAGACGTAACTTTCCATCATCAGAAAAGTTTTCTTTGATGTTCTTCGTTTTGAGTTTAAGAACTGCCTCTTCTACAGATTTAAAGAGTTCATCCTTTGGTTGATATTTACTAATATCTAATTCAGGGGTCTCTTCCTTTATAGTGTAAAGATGCTGCACAATAGTACCTTTACTCAAACCTCTGTTTGTGGCTAGTTTTATAAGCGTATCTGACTTCTCTATGAGGTTTTTTGTCTTCACATGTGTAGGTGTCACGTAGGCTGAGTGTGAGGGTTTACCTGCTTTGATGTTTTGTCTCTCTTCATCTATTTTTTCTTTGCTTACTATGCCACCCAAACTTGAAATGTGACTTTCGAAGATGCTCTCCAAACGCTCTTTAGAATAAGCTTCTATGGTATTTACAGATTTTTGGGAAGACATTTTAATGCGTTCATCTATATGTAAAATAAGCGGATCCACTCTCAGTGCCATAGAATTTAAGCCCATCAGTCTCAAACCTTCTATATTTCGAATACGCGAAAGTGCCACATAGCCCTGCCCTGTCTCAAAGGTTTTAGAAAGGTCTATCTCTGCAGCGTCTAAAGTCATACCCTGAGATTTGTGTATGGTAATCGCCCATGCCAGACGCAAGGGCACTTGAGAGACCGTAGCAGTGACCGTACCACTGTCATTTTCCAGTGACCAGTCCTCTAAATCCAGCTTTATCTTTTTCCCCTCTGTAGTTCGCACAATGGGCATATTGTCTATGGGAGAAAAGCTCTCAACTGTTCCCGTAGTTCCATTGACATAACCCTCTTCCGTATTGTTCTTGATGAAAATGACCACTGCACCTTTTTTGAGAACCAACTCTTCCATGACCAAAGAAGATTTAAAGATCTTTTCTATGTTTTTTGCAGAGCCTTTAGACTCATACACAAAGAGTTTTGAAGCACCGGGAAGTTTTTCTAACTCTCCTAAGTTAATACGATCTACATCTACATTATGAGTGTAAAGTTTGGTAGGGGTAGCCGTACTAAGTTCTTTTTCATGCCTGCTTGCCAATAGTGCTTCCGATGAATCCGATATCTCCCCTGAGCGTATGTCATCGAGTATTTGTATAAGCTTATCATCCTCTTGTCTAAACTTCTTTTGCAAGTAACAGGTCTGCAACTCCAATACCTTCCATGCCGGAGACTGCCAGGCAAAACGTTTATCTTTAGGTACTTTCGAGATGGGAGGTAACTGAAAGAAGTCTCCCGATATTACCACTTGTACACCGCCAAAAGGTGCATCTGTTCCTTTGAACCCACGCAGTATGAGGTCCATAGAGGAAAAAAGTTCAGGGGAAACCATAGAGACTTCATCAATGATGAGAAGTTTGAGTTTGGAAAATCGTGTTTTGAGGTATTTCTTGTCCATCAAAAACTCAACATAACCTTCATCAATACTCTCACGTATGCCCAAAGAGAAAAAAGAATGTATCGTCTGCCCACCCAAATGTGATGCAGCAATTCCTGTAGGTGCCACAATGGTCGGGTACACCCTTCGCTCTTTTAAATACCGGGTATATTCATTAAGAAGATAAGTCTTTCCCGTCCCTGCCGAACCGGTAATAAATACATTTTTTCCTGATTTGAGTATGTTGAGTGCTGTATTTTGATTCATAAGAACTCCTTTACAAACGCTTCAGAGTTCATGCACTTCAGCCCTTTAGAGGTAAAACCTTTGTCATTGGTAACGATGACATCACACTTGGTATTTAATGCTAAAATGTACTGTATGGCATCTTCAAAATCTTTATAGTCACTGTCTTTTCGCATTAGGGAGATGGTAGCGGTGAGTTCTTCTTCTCCAAAAGGGATGATCTTAGCCATCTTTTTCACAGCTTCTAGTGCATTAAGTGCATTCTCTTTTGTTGTGTATTTAGCTGTAATATAGTAGATATTTGTGGCAATATCACAAGAGGTATAAAGCTTCATTTTCTCATGCATAGCCAATGAAAAAGCTTTTTTACTTATGTTGTGAGTAGAGCGTGAATCATCAAAAATATCATTAAATATATTGGCATCAAAAAAGACTTTTTTAATTGTCACTGTTAGCCTTTATCCACTGTATGTTCACATGTTCAGGGAACATACCCGTAAACATACCAGAGATTTTTTCTGCAGCTTCTAATTTTCTTTTTATCTCATACTCAGAAATCTTCTCTTCTATAAGCTCTTGTATGACTTGACTCTGCTTCATATCTAGCTTCTTAGCGAGATACTCCAAATCTTCTGCCACTTTCTCAGGCATCGAAAAATTCTTACGTACTGACATAGTGTATCCTTTAAAGTATGTATTTTATTTTACATATTATAACATACTTACTTTTTTCTGTCAATATTGTACTGCATCAGGGTCAGAGGTAGTTTATTCCGATATATATGCTTCATTTTTATAAAAACATCTTTTTATACACTTCCTCATCATAAGTCACATGTACTTTAGTATCGCCATACTCTATAACTGGACGCTTTAAGAGGTAATTCTCTTTTGCCATCCATGCTATTTTGCCTTCATCATCAAGGTTCAATTCTTTGAGTTTTAAGTCTCTGTATTTCTTACCTTTATTGTTGAACAGTATATTGATATCAACTTGTTTTAGCCACTCACGTATTTTCTCCTCACCCACAGACTCTACCTTATAGTCTACAAAGTCAAAGTCTATGCCATTGTCTTTCATAAATTTTCTTGCTTTACCTACTGTTGAGCAGGTTTTTATGCCATATATTGTCATTTTATACCCTAGATTAAATTTTTTGAATTATAACCAAATTATAGCTATAATACGCCCATGCACACACTACCCATAAACCAAGTCTTACCAGAAGTCAAAGAGAAACTTTTAACTAACACTAGACTTGTGCTCCAAGCTCCACCCGGTGCAGGTAAAACAACAGCTTTACCCTTAGCTCTGCTTGATGAACCCTGGCTAAAAGGCAAGAAAATCATCATGCTTGAACCTCGTCGTTTGGCTGTGCGTTCCTCTGCTTCCCGTATGGCTGAGCTTTTAGGCGAAAAGGTTGGAGAGACCATTGGGTATCAGGTAAAGATGGACTCGGTGCAAAGCAAGCAAACTCGCATCCTCATCGTCACAGAAGGTATACTCACACGTAAACTGCAAAGTGACCCTAGCTTAGAAGATGTAGCACTTATCATCTTCGATGAGTTTCATGAACGTTCTTTACACGCTGACCTCTCTTTGGCTTTGGCTCTGGAATCGCAGTCTGTACTGCGTGAAGACTTAAAGATACTCGTCATGTCTGCAACACTCAATACTTCCGCTATTTCCAACATACTAAACAATGCACCTATCATAGAGAGTGAAGGACGTGCGTATCCTGTGGAGTCAGTCTATCTACCTGTAACAACAAGTCAATTGACAAAAAAAGAGCTCTCTACCTATATTCACCGACTCATAGTTAAGCTATTGGATACGGAAGAAGGAAACATACTGGTTTTTCTTCCCGGCATAAGGGAGATAAAATCTGTAGAGAAACTCTTAAACCAAAGTAATTTAAAAGATGTTTACATCTCTACACTTTACGGAAACCTAAGTAAAGAAGCTCAGGACAGAGCCATAAAAGCTCCGGCACTTGGCACACGAAAAGTCGTACTTGCTACCAACATCGCCCAAACTTCACTCACCATAGAGGGCATAAAGATCGTCATAGATTCAGGGCTTCACAATGTCTCAGTGTTTAGCCCTTTTTCAGGCATGAACAGGCTAGAAAGTCAGCATATTTCCCAAGACTCAGCCACACAAAGAGCAGGACGTGCAGGACGAACATCAGCAGGTAAAGCCTACCACCTTTGGCACAAGTCCAAGATACTGCTCAAACATGACATACCGGAGATACTCTCAGCAGACCTCAGCCAACTCATGCTGGAACTGGCTGTTTGGGGCAATGATGACATCAACGATCTCTCATGGATGGATCTGCCACCCAGTACAGCCCTGCACCATGCCAAAACACTTTTACAGGACTTAGGTGCTTTAGCTAAGAACGGAAGCATCACCCCACACGGTAAAGCCATGGCTAAATACCCAATGCATCCAAGGCTTGCACACATGATGCTCAAAGCAAAAGATCTGAATCTCTCTTATGAAGCTTCACTTTTGGCTGTACTCATTAGTGAAAAAGATATCTACTCAAACTCTTTTGGTTCTTCGGACTTACGAGAACGGGTATCTATATTACATGATGTACGCGTACAAAACAGCATCAACAGCCAGTACATCAACCTAAAACAATGCCTGTACCTACTTAAAAATGCAAAGCGTATAGAAAAAGTACAAAATCCAAATGTGAACTTAGAACTTCTAGGTGTGCTTCTGGCGTTTGCCTACCCTGATCGTATCGCCAAACTGCGTAATGATAAAAGCTCCACTTACCTACTAGCCAATGCCAAGGGTGCAGTCCTACATCAACAAGATGAACTTTTTAACACAGGTTTTCTTGTTATTGCAGACTTAGATGCACGCAATACCAATGCACCTATCTACAAAGCCTTGGCAATCTCACATGCACAGATAGAAGAGTATTTAGACGAACAACTTCAAGTCTATGAAGATGTCAGTTGGAACGAAGCACAAGAACGTGTAGAAGCCCGTAAAATCACTAAACTTGGAGCCATTACACTCAAAAGCATAGCCATACAAAGCCCGTCTCCGGACAAAGTAGTAGAAGTAATTATAGAAGAACTTGAAGAACTAGGGCTAGATGCACTTCACTGGAACAAAGAGGCTTTAGTTTTAAGACAACGAGTAAACTTCGCAAAGCACCACGGTTTAGACTTCCCTGACTTTTCAGATGAATACTTACTAGATAGCATGGATGAGTGGCTAGCCCCCTATCTTACCAACATCAACTCTTTAAAAGCCTGTAAAGGGCTAAACCTGTACAACATACTGCTTGGGTTACTAAGTTTTGAACAAACACAGCTACTGGATACACAGGCACCTGCCAAATTAAAGGTTGCCTCTGGCTCAAACATAGCCATAGACTACAGCAACTTTGAGCAACCCGTTTTAGCCGTACGTCTCCAGGAAATGTTCGGTACAAAAAACACACCTACTGTACTAAACGGAAAAGTAAAACTCATGATACACCTACTCTCCCCTGCTTCACGCCCTATGCAAATGACACAAGATCTGGAAAGTTTTTGGGCAAACACTTATGAGGAAGTCAAAAAAGAGTTACGGGGAAAGTATAAAAGACATTATTGGCCGGATGATCCGCTTACGGCCGTGGCTACATCCAGAACGAAGAAGCGGATGTAGTACTGTGTATTTATTTTGATTTTGCTACAAACCTAAGCCAAGAGTACCCAAATAAACCTGCAAAAAGAGAAGCTGCCAGTATCCCTACTTTGGCTTGAAAAATAAGCTCATGACTGCCAACAAATGCCAAGTCTGCCACAAAAATAGACATAGTAAAACCGATACCTCCAAGAAATGCTACACCAAAAATTTGGTTCATTGTACTGCCTTGTGGAAGGGATGCAATTTTAAGTTTAATAGCCAACCATGCCACACCGAATATACCCAAAACCTTACCCAATATAAGACCGGCAATAATCCCCATAGATACAGGTGTCATGATTGTAGCACCTATAGAAGAAAAGTCTATAGCTATCCCGGCATTAGCCATGGCAAAAAGAGGTATGACTATAAGTGCTACCGGTAGATGCAAGTCACTCTCTAGTCTCGCAGCTGGAGTACCTATGTCATCTATATTAGATTGTAGCTTTAGAAGGATGGCTTTTTGTCTTTCATTCATGCCATCCTTTTCATCTATAGGGTAACTGTCATACTCATCCAGTAAGACCTTGGCATCCGCTCTAAAGTCTCCAGGAACACGTTTTGGTCTAGATGGTATGGCTAAAGCAGCAATGACTCCAGCAATGGTAGCATGCACACCAGACTCAAGCATAAAAAACCACATAAAAAGCCCTACTATAAAGTAAGGCAATATCATATGAATACCAAAACGGTTAAATGCAACCATGATCAAAAAAGCTACACCAGCCAACGCCAATGGCAGCATATGTATCTGCTCTGTATAAAAAAATGCTATCACCATAACAGCACCCAAGTCATCGACAATAGCAAGTGCAACTAAAAAGGTCACTAATGCAGGAGGAATTCTTTTACCTAAAAGCACTAAAGCAGAAATGGCAAAAGCAATGTCCGTAGCCATAGGAATACCCCAACCACTAGCACCTTCAGTACCTGTGGTAATACCAAGATAGATCAATGCAGGGATCAACATACCACCAATGGCAGCCAATATAGGCAAAATAGCCACCTTCATATTTGAAAGTTCCCCTACCAATATCTCTCTTTTTATCTCTAAACCGATAATAAAGAAAAAGATAGCCATCAAACCATCATTGATCCAATGATGAATGGTATGAGAAAGCTTCCATGATCCTACATTTAAATCTACTTTTGTATGAAAAAAATGTGCGTAAGTTTCTGCTATTGGAGAGTTCGCAAGTATCAGTGCAAATACGGTCATAAACATCAAGACCATACCCGTCGTTGTTTGTGCATGTAAAAAATGTTCAAATGGGGTTGAAACTTTCTTAAAAGCTTTTTCCCATGGTGCGTATAGTTTCATCTGTTCTCTCTTTAATTTTATTTTGGGTTATTTTTTATAAAAATCATTATACAAAATTAGCGCTAAAAGAATTACTTTTATTTCTTGTAAAGTACTCTAAATAGTTTTAAAATTCATCATTCTACTCCTCCTACTCCTCTATATTTACAAACATTGTCAATATAAGCTTTGAGTTTATTCTATATCCATGCTGTAATGCCTTATCTAAAAATATCTTCGCCTCTTTTTTACTGAGAAATTCTCTTTTAATATTCAAATACACAATCCCCAATAAACCAATAATCTCCAAGCCCTGTGCCAATGCAATCTTCCGACCTTTCTTTTCATCTATTATCAATTTAGATTTTTGTTCCAATGCCAAAGCAATAGCTTCACTTTCTCCCTCATCAAGCAATTGTTTCAAAAGCTTTAATGTTTCATTCTCCTTCACACTCACCACTTCAATAAACTCAGGTAGAACAATGTCATGCTTTACGCTAATTTCCCTATATACCACTTCAGGTATAAGAATTTGCGAAAAGAGATTTGACAACAGTTCCATACGATCCAAGTCAAAAAGAATAATCAGCGTGGTACTGTCACTGATGACCATCAAAAGCATCCATAAATTTTAGATCATCTTCAAAATCATAGTCTACGACATCAACACCCATCATTGAGAGCATTTTCATCGCTTCGGTTTTAGAAAGTTTGAGTGATTTTGCAAATTGCCCTAAACTCAAATAGCCTTTTTCAAATGCATCCACCATTAACGCAGTCTTTAAACCTGCATCAATGATGCTATCGTCAAAAGAGATGGCTAAACCTATAGGTGTACTTCGTTTAGTGATCATTGTGTACTCATCTGCTTCTAGTGAACGTGTGAGGATCGCAGGGTTTTTTTGGAGATCTTTTATACCTATGGTTTGCATCTCATTTCCTTTATACATACTTTAGATAGTATATTAAAGAATGTATGAATTAGAACTTAAAGATCTATTGCATACTTCTTCAAAGTATCAAGATCTACAAGCTCCAGCATTCTCTCATGTGTGGAATGTATGAAAATATGTGGAACCATATTGTTCTGTACAGCCTCCACAAAACGAGGTCCTGAAAGACA
>JAGGRU010000295.1 GCA_021159425.1 Sulfurovum sp. | reverse complement strand
TGCTTAAAAATTTACTTTTTACACTCATTTTTATTGTTATGATGAATGGATGCAATGAATCAAAACAACAGACACAAATAGAGACACCAACATCAAAAGAGGTCTATACTGTCAATTATCCGCTCTACTATTTTACACAACGCATGGCCCCAAAGAGTATGCAGGTTGTTTTCCCTGTACCTCAAGATGTTGACCCTGCTTTTTGGCAGCCAAATACAGAAGAGATACTCAGTTTTGCCCAGGCAGATCTGATCATTTTAAATGGTGCTGATTATGCCAAATGGCGAAGTACTGCTTCTCTCCCTGAATCTAAATTGGTCAATACATCTAAGGCTTTTGAAAAAGATTTTATTCATATAAAAAGTGCAGACCACACCCATGGACCTGGTGGCGAACACTCTCATGCAGGCACCGCTTTTACAACATGGTTGGACATGCAGCAGGCTATCAAGCAAGCCGAAGCTATCAAAAATGCATTGATCCTTATGGAACCTGAAGAAAAAGAGCATATAGAACAATCGTATCTACAACTCAAACAGGAACTGGAAGAACTCGATAGAGGCTTTAAAAATGCACTCAACGATAAGCAAATACTTATTATCGCTTCACACCCTGTCTACCAATACTTTGCACGTGCCTACAGTCTCAATCTTAAGGCACTGCTTTGGGAACCTGAGATGAAGATCGATGCGAAAGCGAAAGCTGAACTAAAAACACTTCTTACCATACATCCTGCAAAAGTCATGATATGGGAGGGGAAACCAACAATAGAAAACATTGAATATATTCGAAGCCTAGGACTAAAAAATATTGTGATCAATCCCTGTATGAATAGACCTAAAAATGGTGACTTTATCACTCAAATGCAAGAGAATCTCAAAGTATTTAAAAAAGCTTACTAGTTTAATATTGTGCTTTTTTGATCACTATTTGGCTTGCGCTTCTTTTTTATCGATGATCACTTGAACTCCATGTTTGTCTTCCAGCACAATATAACAGGCTGTGACCTCTTCCATTTTTCCTCGTTTTCACGCAAAGCATGGGAACGAGAGAAAATATTGACTTGACTGTTTTTTGATGTTGTAATATGCCTTTATTATGTATAGTAATAAAAATAAAGGAGAAAGAATGAAAAAAATTATTCTTGGAACACTCGTATCAACATTGGTACTGTTTGCACAAAAGCCAATTGCTCATGACTCAGAGTATTATGTTCTGGAAGCTCAAAATGGAGAGAAATGGGCAAAAGATGATAAGTCCGTAGATAAGAAACTGGCAGAATTTAAAAAGAAAAATGGAGGCAAGTCACCCAATATCGTCTATATCTTAATAGATGATATTGGGTATGGTGACCTGGGTATGCCTGAGCTTAATGGTATACGCGGTTACAGCACACCAAATATCAATGTATTAGCACAAGAGAGTATGCGACTCAATCGTATGTATACAGAACCATCTTGTACACCTACACGTGTGGCATTTATGACCGGTCGTCAACCTCACCGTAATGGTATGGGTGACACAGCTGTTGACATCGCAGGTTTTGGTCTTGCAGCTAAAGAGGTGACTCTTGCCGAAGTACTTTCAGAGTCTGGTTACAATACTGTACATATAGGTAAATGGCACATGGGTGACATTAAAGAAGCGTGGCCAAATCATCAGGGCTTTGATTTTGCATCTTTTCCTATCCATCAGCAGGGTCAATTAACGATCTTTAATGATGATGCGGCAAATGAAGAGGTCACCATGGGTATAGGGAGTAACAACTATGATGATAAGTTTACACTGGACCATTCTTTCCGTCCTGATGCTTCGGCAATGGCAACGGTTGTTGAAGGATATAAAGGCAAGAATGTTAAAGAAGTCCATATGAAGCCAGGTGAGCGTTGGAATCAGAAAAAATATGATGAGATGAACCAGCGTTTTCAAGATCAGACCCTAGCACAACTACGTGAACTGGCTAAAAAAGATGAACCATTTTTCTTACAGTACTGGCCACTTATTCCTCTTTCTAATCCGAGAACAACAGTTGATAAATTCACAACGCCAAATGGCGGTACTTATGTTGAGCAGATGAAAAAACTTGATGGGTGGATAGGTGATATCATGAAAGAGATGAATGACTTAGGTATAGCAGATAATACGCTTTTGGTCGTGATGGGTGACAATGGGCACTTTACAAAGTACTCTCCAGGCAGCGGATTCTCACCAATGATATTTCGTGGGGGTAAAACTGCTACTACAGAAGGTGGCGTGCGTGTAGATGCTTTTGTCCGTTGGCCTAATATGATTGAAAAACATGCTGTGGTCAATGATATCGTTCATGTTGCTGACCTCTTTACTAGTATTGCTAGACTTGCAGGTGCAACAGACAAGATCCCAACAGATAGAGTCATCGATGGGGTTGATCAGAGTGCATTAATGCTTGAAGGTGAAACACATGGTCGTCGTGATCATGTGTTTATCTATTCAGGTAACTACCTTAAAGCCGTTGTCAAAGAACAATATAAACTTAATGTTCCTGCTGCAGGAGAAAACCCGATTGTTGCTAAATTTTATGACCTATACCGTGACCCTAGAGAAGAGATGCCAGTTTCTACAGAAATAGGTGCCTGGGGTGGTGCGGAGTTTGTCCGTATTATCCAAAGACATAAAATGAGAATGAAGAAATACCCAAGTGAACCAGCAGCAACTGGAAAACCTTATGAGGGTATCGATAACCTTCGTCCTGAAACTATAAAAGCCGTAGATGCATTTCTACTCAAGCAGAGTGTCCATTTGAGATAAGATAAAAGAAGAAATTAAAGTTTCAAAAAGGAAAATTTGTGAAAAAAATATAATTAGTGCGGGTGCCATGGCACTTGGACTATCTATAATACCAATGACAGCTGCATTTGCAGATGATAGTGAAAATATTGCTAAGAAACTAGCCAATCCTATAATGAATAGATGAATCTTTCTTGTATATGTAGACTGATTGAATGATTATTTACCTGTATGATTAGCGCCTGTTACTTTGCCATATAAATTAACAAATATATAAAGCGTTTGTTTTGTCTGATCTTTAATTTCTTGGTTTTTATAAATCACTACCCATTCTGTAGTACGATGAAACGGTTTCTTTTCCATATTTGAAACAGGTGCATCCGACCAACTTTTTGCAATCTTCGCTTTTTCAATTAAATTCAGCATCTGTTTATTTGCTACTCTCTGTATATGTTCCTCTGATACTTTTTGGATATGTTCAGTGCTGAGTTCATCTTGCGTAGGGATATGTCCATGACTAGCATGCTCATGACTGCCATGTGCATAGAGTGTCCCCGAAGTAAGTGTGAATCCTACGATTGTTATTTTCAATAATGTTTTACGATTCGGCATTTAGTGCCTCCCTGCATTGAATTTTAATTCTTATCATTCATTTCCTTTATAGTGCATCATGTTGATATCTATTTTGTTTAGCTTGTTCCATGTCTAAATGTATATGGTAATGTGCATCTTTATTAAACCCGAATTCTTCTTCGTTTACTGTGTGCAGATAGCCATGCAATTGCATTAGTAATAGCATAAAACCAGCAAACATCAAGGCGTGATTAGTAACCTTGCTCCATCGTAAAAAAGACGGTGACTTTCTCCACTGTGTCAATAGAATAAGCATAAAAATGAGAGCAATTATCTGTCCGATCTCCACACCTACATTGAATGAGATAATTTTTAATAACATATCCCAGTTTTGTTCACCCAAGGGTAACTGTTGTAATCTTGTAGAAAGTCCAAATCCGTGAATAAGTCCAAAAATAAGAACCATCATCAATAGATTTGGAGATTGAACACCTAAATAGTTTTGAAACCCTTTGTTGTTGTCAAATGCTTTATAGATGACAGAGACAGCAATAACAGCATCAACCAAATAATAGTTTGCAGTGATACCCATAAAAGTAGCAAATATTAAAGTGATACTGTGTCCTATGGTAAAGAGAGTGACAAATTTTACAATATCTTTAGTCGTAGTAAGAAAAAATACCACACCAAAGAGGAAGAGTAAATGGTCATACCCCGTCAACATGTGTGTGGCTCCAAGCCACATGTATCGAAGGTTTCCCCCATCAATCATTGCCTGTGTGTCTGCTGCTGAAATACCATGTGCATACGCAGTAGTACTAACTAAAAGAAATGAGATAAATAGAAAAATTATTTTCATTTTGTTCCTTGTTCTTCTGCGTAACTTTTTCGTGACTTATGCAGCGTTTTGTACTCTTTATAATTACCAGGTTTAGCTTCTCTTGGCTGCTCTTTTTGTACGGTTTTCTTTCTCTTTTTAGAATGCTCATTCTTTTTAAACGGTTGTTTAACATGATGTTTCTGTTTCAGCGGCTCTTTTTGTGTGACAACATCTTTTTGCTTCTGTTTACGCATAGGGTCTTTTTCTACAAAAACAGGCTCTCTTGTCCAAGGCTCCATCTCTGTGTAGTACATGAGAGCTGAGTAGGTTGATGGGGTAGGAATGAAGACTTGCACTTGTTCAGGGTTAAGGTGCAGCTCCTGGTTGGCGAACTCTTTAAGATTTTGCATATCTTCAAGCTGACTCCCCGGATGGGCAGCGATGAGATAGTAGGTGAGGAACTGTTTTTTTCCTGACTTTTTGTTCAAGTCATCAAAATCTGCCTTAAATTTCATGAGTGTGTTTTTGTCTGGTTTATTCATAAGTTTAAGTACTTTGTCATCTATGTGTTCAGGGGCGACTTTCATCTGCCCTGAGATATGATGGTCAACAAGTGTTTTGAGATACTCTTTTCCATGAGTCTTGTCTTCTTGTATGAGGTCATAACGAATACCACTGTTCACAAAAGCTTTTTTGACATGAGGAAGTTTTCGTACTTTGCCAAGCAGCTCTATTTGCGGACCATGGTTTGGACGCAAGATAGGGCAGACCTGTGAACTGGTACAGGGGATGTCTTGACAGACACCGCTTTTTAGTTTTTTGTCACACTCAAAACCATACATATTGGCAGTAGCACCACCTATATCGTTGATGATACCTTTGTAATCTTTATGCGCTTTAAATTGATCTATCTCTTTTACGATGGAGTCTTGGCTTCTACTTCGTATGGTACGCCCCTGATGTACAGTAATGGCACAGAAATTACACTCACCGTAACAGCCGTGGTGTGTGGTGACTGAGAACTGTATGGTCTGGAGTCCGCGTACTTCTCCCTGGGCTTTGTAATAGGGGTGCACATCGCGTTCGTACCCTATGTCATAGACGTGGTCTATCTCCTCTTGGGTCATACTTGGTTGAGGAGGATTTTGAATGAGGTAACGTCCGTTATGCTCTTGGCAAAGTCCTTTGGAAATGTCTGGTTCATTGTTTGCATAAAAGTGGTGGAACATAGAGATGAAAGCATTCTTGTCTTTGGCACACTCCTCGTAGCTAGGCAGTTCAAAATAGCCCTCTTTAGGCTCTTTTGCTATGTAGCAGATGCCCAAGATGTCTTCTATGGGTTGCTTGTCTCTGTAAGCATTGGTGAGTTCAAGTACAGACTTTTCAGCCATACCGTAAGCCAGTACATCGGCTTTGGCATCAAAGAGGATGGAGCGTCTGACTTTGTTTGTCCAGAAGTCATAGTGGGCGACACGCCTTAAGCTTGCTTCTACACCACCAAGCACAAGGGGTACAGTATCTTTAAAGTGCTGACGTATGAGATTGGCATATTTCATAACGGCACGATCAGGTCGTCTGTTGTTCACTGCTCCGGGGGTGAAGTCATCACTTTTTCTAAACTTTTTAGTTGCCGTATAGTTCGCCACCATACTGTCCACCAACCCAGCACTGATACCCCAGTAAAGCAGAGGCTCACCCAGCCGTGTAATGTCTTTACCGTTACTTATGTCAGGCTGTGCAATGACCCCCACACGATACCCGGCATCAACAAGCAGTTTACCGACAATAGCAATGCCGTTGTAGGGAGTGTCCACATAGGTATCTCCACTCACAAGTATGACATCAAGCTGTTCCCAGCCTAGATTTTTGAGCTCTTTTTGGGTTGTAGGTAAAAACATAGGTATCCTTTATCAGATTATATCAACTTCTTTACTTTAATTCACTTTAACCTTTTCTTTGTTACAATCCGCCTATTATGGCACGTATTGATCAAAAAAACTTTTATCAAAATAATTATAATACATATGGTATATCTGCCGAAGGTGTGGCATGGGACTCCGAACGTACACAAAAACGCCGTTTTTCGGCTATCAACTCCTGTCTTGGTGATCTGAAAAATGATACGCTTGTGGATGCCGGATGCGGGTTCGGTGACTTTTACCTTTATCTGAAAGAGAAAAATAACCTGCCTAAAACCTACACAGGTCTGGATCTGTGTGAACCAATGGTCAAAGAAGCGCAGGTACGCACCTGCTGCAAGATAATACAGCGCGATATTTTACGTCAGACCATCCCGGTGGCGGACTGGTATGTTGCCAGTGGTTCCATGAATCTGCTGACACGACTTGAAACCAGACTTTTCATCCAGCGCTGCTTTGAGAAGAGTCGTAAAGGATTTGTATTCAATCTTCTTCAGGGTAAGGAATGTGAAGGGATTTACAATTACTGGCTTCCGTATGAGATCAGTGAATTCTGCCAAACGCTAGGTGCGAAAGTACAGATAAAGGAAGGATACATGGAAGGTGATTTCACTGTTATACTGAGTGTATAGTGAGAGGGTTCTATTTTGTATTCTCCAAATATTTAGCCACCCCATCCTCATCATTGGAGTGAGGCAAAATAATATCTGCAACAGCCTTCACTTCATCCAAGGCATTAGAAACAGCCACAGAAGTTCCTGCTAGCTTAAACATACCTATATCGTTAATGCTGTCACCAAAAACAGTTATATCTTGGGTATCTCTGTTTATATAGTCTGCAACTTTCTGCAGGGCATGGGCTTTGTCTCCTTCGGGGTGGAGGATAGTGAGGAACCAGCCATCTGAGTATTTTTCCGGGGAGAGTTTATACTCCAGTTCTTTACCAAAGGTCTTTTCAAAATGTTCTGTGAGAGGTTTGAGGGTCTTCAAGTCTCCAAAGTAGACGATCTTGAGATTCATCTCCATGGCACGTATATGTTTACACTCTGCCATACGAGGATCATTTCGGTAGTTTTCAAGTACACCATGCTGATGTGTGTTTAGTGTAGTTGGAAACAGAAAGGCTTCATCGAGGGTTTTGATCTCTTTCAGGGCTATAACAAAAGGGTAAATTCCATATTTGGAACCCTCATCAATAACTGCATCGCCTAATGCTTTATTCACTGTTTTAATATCTATGATCTTTTTTTCAGGACTTACGATCATCGTGCCATCAAGCAGTATCATTGGAGCATCGAGATGAAGTTTCTCTAAAAAGTCATGAGATTTTTGGAAGCTTCTTGCTGTTGCTACAGACAGAATAGAGTTTTTTGTTTTCTCATTCCATATCTTTGTGCTGAAGTCACTCACACTCTGGTCAGTACGTAAAAAGGTATGATCCAGGTCAGTAATATAAATAGGTTTAGTAGGCATTACAATGATCTTTAATGTTTAGAAACATCATATCTACTTGCCATAGAGAGAAAAAACTCCCTTAGTGCATATGCTGTTGCAGAAAAGATCACTTTAGACTCATGATCAATAGCAGGTGTTTTCACGATCTTTAGTAGTTCTTCCAATTCTTCTATGGTGAACTCTCTTGCACTGTAAGCAGTTTCGACTTTTCCGGATGCTATCATTCGCTTGATATAAGCTTCTTTACTTTTTTTCATTGTTTCATCATCTATTTGTGATGCATTTTTACTATTTTGCATGAGCGGTTTCATAAGAGAGTCAAAAAGTATGCCTATATTCTCTTTTTTATAGAGTTTTTCAGATATCTCATCCAAAAGATTCATTCGTACACTCGCATTCTCTTCTGTCTGAAGCTCTTTCATATAAGCTTCTGCTTCTTTTTCATCGTACTCAGCATCATTTTGAACAGAAACAAATTGCAAAAGTACCACGTTTTTATATTGTACCATGATCTCATCTATCTCATTTTCACTCATATTTTTTTGTAAATACTCTCTAAAACGGATAGAGAGGAGTTGCATGTCATAAGTGCTGGTCTCCTCCTTGGCAATACTATTGATATTGTTTTGCATTTGGGAAAATTGACTTTCAAGTGTAATGAGTTGCTCTTCAGAATTTGAAATAGAGATATATCTCTCAATTTGCTCTGGTGTTGCAGAGAAGAGAAGTTGGGTTAGTATGGTTATTATTAATAATAGTTTTTTCATGGTCGCATTATAGCGAATTATAGAAGAAGTTTGTGGTCGGTAAACCGACCCTACGGTAAAATACAATGTAGGGTCGGTTTACCGACCATTGTTTGGAAGATTAAGACAACTTCTTCCCTGAAATAAGCACAGCAAAGAACCTCACAGCCCAGGCAATGAACATGATGAGCCATACAGTCACAGAGATATCAAAAAGAACCATATAGTTCCATCCAAAAGCAACTGCCAATGAAACCAAAATACGCATAGCTACAACTACTTGTGTCCAATAGAACAGTCTTACTGTCCATTTGTCTGCCTGCATTGTATTGCCTGAATGCCCGATGGTTACACGGGTACCGAAACCTATGAGGATAGTAAAAACAAAGCCTAGAATGAGGATATGTATGTCAAGTGCTAAGAATGAAATACCGGTCAGAAGTGATATAAAGTTTGTCAATCCTCCGATCAGAAAAGCTATGGGTACCCAGTAGAGTGCTGTGTGTAGTATCCAAAGTAGAGGATTCGGGTTTGGAAATTGCAGTTTCCATCGCAGAAGTTCTTTTCCTATAAGAAGTCCCAGTGCAATGTCAACGATGAATGAACTGTGAGTATAGAGCCCTTCTAAAAGTACATGAAGAAGCAAGAGGACAAAGACTACTTTTAAGAGGTGATCGTTCCTCCCAACCATAGAGTGAGAGAAGAACGGAACCATACGCTGTGCAACAGAAAAGGTAAGTAAAAACAGATACAGATAAATGGATATTTCCATTGACAGACCCATAAGAGGCATGTAGAAAAGTTGAGCAACGATATATAGAAAATGAGCAAAAACGCCAAACTGCATTGCAAGCAGTATCCAGTGGATATCATGTTTGTCTTCCATGGTTGTTGTGGTGTATATATTTTTTAGTATCAACATCCCCATAACATGCCCTGTAAAGATTATGATCATCCCTATAGCAGAAAGAACAGGACTTGCTATGCTCCCAAGTACAAATATTGCAGAGCCAAGATAATAAAGGCTAAATACAGACATATACTCTTTTTTTTCTATGACAGGGGTAGAAGCAAATCTGGGAAAAGTAGTAAATAAAAAGGCTAAAAATGCAGGGGTAA
>JAGGRU010000133.1 GCA_021159425.1 Sulfurovum sp. | reverse complement strand
AGGGTTTGGGCTTGGCATTTAATATGTGGGTGGTTGCCCCGACCATAGGGGAGGAAATGCCCTTGGGGTGAAAAATCTAAGGTAAAGGGTGCAAATGGAATTTATTCCGGCACTGGCACTTGTTGTATCTGTAATAAAGGTCATACTTATGTGGCTAAACTATAGAGATTGCAAAAAAAGTAGAGATACTTTGAGCCAAAAGAACACAGATTGAGAAATCTCACAAGGTGTAAGGAAGATTAAGTTCCTTGCACTTCTGTGTACCCTTTGCATAATTTTACACAAATAAACTTTAATAAAAATAAATTTAGTGGAGTTCACCGTGGAAGAAGCAAAACAACTGTTTAAAAAACTCAAGATCCACTCACTGCTTGACTTAGCTCTCATTATTCCCACTTCCTACAATGACACCACACTCTCAACGTCTTTGGAGTTAGGCAAAGTCCATACACTTGAAGCTAAAGTAACCGATAGCAGCATCTATTCCGGTAAGCTCCGTGTTACTTTTAACCTTACTCAGTCAGGACGACGGCTCTCTTCTACTTTTTTTAGAGTGACTCCCTACCATCATAAACTTTTTGAAGTAGGTTCAAGCCATGTGATACAGGGGAAACTTGAAGAGTATAAAGGTTACCTGCAAATGTCACAGCCTAAGTCCATTAAGCAGGTAGGAAAGATAACTCCTAAGTATAAAACAGTACTCAAAGAGAGTGAGATCGCTTCTCTTATAGAGTGTTATATTACAGAGAAAAATCTTTTTAATGAAGGGTTGGACTCCAGAGAAGTAGCAACTTTAATGCATATTCATTTTCCTAAAAGTATGGAAGAGATATATGAAAAGGGTACCTTCAAACCGGATTTTATCGCTGTACTGAAATTTGTAGAAGCCTTTAATCATCTTAAAAAACTTCGGGGAAAGAGAGCAGACTTTCCTGCATTGAGAGCCCTTCATGGAAATATACAACCTTTTATAAAGAACTTACCTTTTACTTTAACGCCTGAACAAATAGCTGTTATCTCTCAAATACAGGAAGATGTTGCAAGAGAAGACAAAGCAGCCAAACGTATGGTGGTTGGAGATGTGGGTTCTGGTAAAACAATGGTCATATTGGCTTCCGTGATGATGGCACTGCCTCATAAAAGTATCTTAATGGCTCCTACCTCACTGCTTGCTTTGCAACTCTATGAAGAGGCGTGTAAACATTTACCTAAAGAGGTGAAAGTGGCTTTGGTGATGCAGGGTAAAGATAGGGGGGATTACAGAGAGGCTGACTTTATCATAGGAACGCATGCTTTACTTTATAAAGAAGACCTTCCTGAGGCATCTTTGGTCATGGTAGATGAGCAACATCGTTTTGGCACCAAACAGCGACAGAGTCTGGAAGCGTTAGTGAGTGTCGGTGAGAAGAAACCGCACTTCATACAGTTTTCAGCCACACCTATACCAAGAACACAGGCGATGATGGAGTCTGAACTGCTTGATGTAAGTCTCATTACCACTACGCCTTTTGAGCGTGAAGTATTGACCCAAACCATAGGGAAGCAGGACTTCCCCAACCTCCTAGCACATATCAAAGAAGAGATAGCACAGGAGCATCAAGTGCTGATCATCTACCCTTTGGTAACAGAGAGTACAGAAATACCTTATCAGTCTCTGGAAGAGAGTCGGGGGTTTTGGGAAAAGAAGTTTGATAATGTCTATGTAACACACGGTAAAGATAAACAAAAAGAAGAAGTATTATTTGAGTTTAGAGAAAAAGGGAATATACTCCTGGCTACAACAGTAGTTGAGGTAGGTATTTCTTTACCACGTCTCACTCTTATCGTTATAGTAGGTGCAGAACGGCTTGGATTGGCGACTTTACATCAACTTAGGGGAAGAGTAGGGCGTAACGGTTTAAAGAGTTGGTGTTACCTTTACAGTAACTTCCCCGCCAATGAACGACTCACGAAGTTCACACAAACAACAAATGGATTTGAGATTGCAAAACTTGACCTTAAATTCCGTGACAGTGGTGACATTCTGGATGGTACCATTCAAAGTGGGCAACGGTTTAAGTGGTTGGATATGGGAGAAGATGAAGAAGTGGTAGCATATGCGAAAGATAGGGTGAGAAATATCAATGTATCGTAGGGGTGCCCCTTGTGGGTACCTTTGTTATGGATATCAAATAAACATGCATATTGATATTAAGGGCAACCACAAGGGATTGCCCCTACGGGAGATGGAATATTAATTTATCGTAGGGGTGCCCCTTGTGGGTACCTTTTTTAAAGGGAGATACCAATGAAAAATGATAGATATCAACGTAAAAATGTACGATTAAAACATTATGATTATTCTCAAGAAGGTTTTTATTTCATTACTATCTGTGGACAAAATAGAGTTAAATATTTTGGGGAAATTATAGATGGTAGATTTATAGCAAATGAAACAGCATATATGATCAAAAAAATCTGGCTGCAAATGCCAGTACGTTTCCCCTCTATTATACAGCATAAATATGTACTTATGCCAAATCATTTTCATGCTATTATAGAAATAAAAGATGCAAGTGATATTGTCATAGGAGATATTATTGGAGCATTTAAATCTCTAACAACCAATGCATATATCAAAGGAGTCAAAGAAAACAATTGGATCTCTTTTGAAAAACGTTTATGGCAAAGAAATTATTATGAGCATATTATTCGTAATGAAGCATCATATATGAAATTGTCTGAGTATATTCAAAATAATCCATTAAAATGGAAAGAAGATATGTTTTTTATGTAATGTATCGTAGTGTGAGGACAACCACAAGGGATTGCCCCTGCGGGAAATGTGGTATGATTATTTATCGTAGGGGTGCCCCTTGTGGGTACCTATTAATACAGTCCGAATTTTCCGTCGGCTCTTTTGTACATGACTCTCATGAGTCCTTCTGAGTCGTTAAAGACAATAAATTGTCTTTTTTTCTCTTCTTTTAGCATGTCAATGGCTTCATCGAAATCCATTGGTTTATGCAGTTCAAGATCCATAGGTACAATCTCTACTTCTTCAGGAGACAGTTCAGATACAGCTTCTGCATCAACACCTAAGTCTTTGAAACTTGTAATTCTATGCCCTTTGATCTTGTCAGAGTGACGTCTTAATGATTTTTTCAATCTTTCGATCGCAAGGTCTATTGCGGCATATACATCTTTATCATTTTGGGTAATAACAATAGTATTTTTATCTTTCAGGTTAACAATGAACTCTACAGTAAAGCCTTTTTTTTCACTTTTTGAAATAACTGTATTGGCTGTGGTGATGTCAAGATTATATTTGTCCAGTACATCCACTGCTGCTTCTGCATAATTTTTGATGGACTCAGTCAAGTCAAAATGTCTTCCTGTAATACTTCGTTTCATGATAATTCCTTTAGTTGTAAGATATGAGTACCTGAATACTCATACTTAATTGTAACTTAAGTAACTTAATGAAGGGTAAATGGAGAAGGTTTTAAATGTTCTATTGTCTTTTGGATTATACAAGGGTGGTGCTTTCAATCCCACCTTCTTAACAACCTGCACACAATGGAGAGTCTAATGTATACTTCTATTTCGATATTAAAGAAAAACACATAATAAAAAGAAATAGGAATATTTTGGTTACAATACGGCATTATTAGTAAGAAGGAGCATTTTTGTCTATTAGCAAAAGAATTAAAGCACTTTTAGAACAACGTATACTCGTTATAGATGGTGCTATGGGAACACAGATACAAGACCTTGAAGTACCGGCAGCGGCGTGGCTGGATGAGAAAGGTGTAGACCAGGAAGGCTGTAATGAACTTTTGAATGATACCGCTTCGGACATCATTAAACGTATACACAAACGTTATGCTATGGCGGGTGCAGACTTGATCAAAACAAATACTTTTGGAACTATGCCATGGGTACTTGATGAGTATCAGATGGGTGAACGTGCGTATGAACTCTCTAAAAAAGGGGCTGAACTTGTAAAAGAGGTCTGTGATGAATACGGAACAGAAGAGTCTCCTAAATTTGTTTTGGGTTCCGTTGGACCGGGAACAAAACTCCCTTCTTTGGGGCATATTCATTATGATGAAATGTATGAAGGCTATAAACTGTGTGCTTTGGGTCTCATTGACGGCGGTTGTGATGTTTTTCTTCTGGAAACCTGTCAGGATCCATTGCAAATCAAAGCTGCTCTGCATGCCTGTCAAGATGCCAATAAAGAGAGAGATGTAGAACTGCCTGTTATGGTATCAGTCACCATTGAACTTTCCGGTTCTATGCTGATCGGTACGGATGCAGCAACTATTGTGACGATCTTGGAACCGTTCGATATTTTATCTCTTGGTTTTAACTGTGGAACAGGACCTGATCAAGTTAAAAAACATTTGAAAACACTTTCGGAATTATGTTCTATCCCTATTTCGGTACACGCAAACGCCGGGCTACCTCAAAACCGTGGAGGGTACACGTATTACCCGATGGGACCGGATGAATTTACCGATAAACAGTTGGAATTTACAGACTTTGACGGAGTGAGTTTTCTGGGTGGATGCTGTGGAACTACGCCTCAGCATATTCAGGCACTTAAAAAGGCTGTTGAGGTGATAAAACCTAAGAAACCAAGCGGCAGCATAGAACCTTCTATTGCTTCTTTGTTTAATACGACTGAACTTTTTCAGGAGCCTGCACCACTGTTGATAGGGGAGCGTTCCAACTCTACAGGTTCTAAAGCCTTTAGAGAACTCATTATCGCTTCTGACTATGAAGGTACACTTACGGTAGGTCAGGCACAAGTACGTGACGGTGCGCATTGTCTTGATGTCAATGTAGAGTTTGCAGGGCGTGACGGTGCGGTAGATATGAGAGCTATTATGGAGCTGTATAATCAGAAGATACCTTTGCCACTCATGCCAGATGCTACACGTGTGCATACCATGGAAGAGGGCTTAAAGTGCATCGGCGGAAAACCTATCATTAACTCCGTAAATCTTGAAGACGGAGAAGAGAAGTTTCATGCTATTTGTAAACTGGCGAAAAAATATGGTACAGCATTGGTATGTCTGACCATCGATGAAGTCGGGATGGCAAAAACAAAAGAAGATAAAGTATCTCAAGCTGAACGTATGTATGACATGGCAGTAAATGGTCATGGGATAGACCCAAGAAATCTCATTTTTGACATGCTTACTTTTACGGTAGGTTCCGGAGATCTGGAATACCGTGATGCAGCCATCCAGACACTGGCAGCCATTAAAGAACTACACATAAGACACCCGGAAGTGGGTTCAACGCTAGGGCTTTCCAATATCTCTTTTGGACTTGCCATTAATGCACGACGTTATTTGAATTCTGTCTTTTTACACCATTGTTTACAAGCAGGACTTACGACAGTGATCATCAATGTAAAACACATCGTACCACTTGCTAAAATGAGTGAAGAAGACAAGGCCATTTGTGAAGAGGTACTTTTTGCTCCGGATGATCAGTCGCTTTTCAAATTTATAGAATACTTTTCTGATGCAGTCATAGATGATGACAGCAATGATGAAGCGTATGAAGCGATGCCTAACGAAGAGAAAATAGCCCAACTGCTACTAGATGGTGACAAAGAACGTATGATCCCTCTTGTGGAAGAAGCACGAAAAGAGATAAAACCTGACCGCATTGTAAACGAGATACTTATAGATGCTATGAAAGTAGTCGGAGAACTCTTTGGTTCAGGACAGATGCAACTACCGTTCGTACTTCAATCCGCAGAGACCATGAAAACGACAGTGGATTATTTAAATCCATACCTGACCAAACAAGAGAAAGAGACAGAGACCAAGTTGGTTATAGGAACAGTAAAAGGTGATGTGCATGATGTGGGTAAAAACCTTGTAGATATCATACTTTCAAACAATGGTTTCAAAGTGATCAATGTTGGCATAAAAACACAGCTCGAAACGTACTTAGAGGCTCATAAAGAGCATAATGTACAAGCCATAGGGATGAGCGGTCTGCTTGTAAAGTCAACAGCTGTGATGAAAGACAATTTGGAAGCGATGGCTGAAATGGATATGGATATCCCCGTGCTTCTTGGTGGTGCAGCACTTACACGTAGCTTTGTAGATGACTTTTGCCGTCCTGTCTATAAAGGTCCGATCTTTTACTGCCGTGATGCTTTTGACGGGGTTATTGCAATGTCGCGTATAGAGAAATTTAACGAAAACAATTCTGTAGGGTTAGATACACGTATGGCAGGGGATATGGTAGAACGTGAGAAGAAAGTTAAAAAAGAAGTGATCATTCCTCCTTTTTCTGAGATAAAAATACCTGAAGTTCAGCCAGTACCAACACCGCCGTTTTGGGGACGAAGAGTGTTACAAAAAGAGGACTTGGATCTGGATATGATCTTCTCCTGGGTCAATGAAAGATCAGTGATCAAAATGCACTGGGGTTATAAGTCTAAGGGTATGACAAAAGAGGAGTATCAAAAACTGCTTGACAAAACAGTACACCCTGCGTATGAACGTTTGAAACGTGAGTTCATTGAAAAAGATCTCTTTGATCCGACCATTATTTATGGGTATTATCCATGCAGGTCTGATGATCAGGAGTTGTTTTTATTTGATGAGAGTGAAGGCTGGAATGTGGATGCCAATGCCAATCGTGAACCTTTAAATCAAGTCATCGGTAGAGCAGTTGGAAAGTTTTCTTTTCCAAGACAAGGGCGAAAACCACACAGAGCTTTAAGTGATTTCTTCCATCATGACAGACACGATGTGATCCCTATTACCTGTGTATCTGCCGGAGCAAAGTTCTCCGTGTATGAAAAAGAACTTTATGATGCAGGTAAGTATTTAGAATACAACATGGTGCATGGTTTCTCTGTAGAATTGGCAGAAGCGTTGGCAGAAGTAGCCCACAAGCAGATACGTCTGGATCTGAACATCGCAGATAAAGAAGGTTCATCCTTGCGTGATGTACGTATGAACCGTTATCAGGGTGCAAGATATTCATTTGGTTATCCTGCCTGTCCTGACTTGGAGCAAAGCAGGGTGATATTTGATCTGTTGAAGCCTGAAGAGTTCGGCATAGAACTCTCTGAAACTTTCCAGATACATCCGGAGCAGAGTACTACGGCTTTAGTGGTGCATCATAAAAAAGCTACGTATTATTCGGTGTAGAGTTTACAAAAATAAAATATTATGATAGAATGATGTTTGAAGAGAGAGCGTAAGCTCCCTCTAGGATGGTTAGTGACTATTTAGATATCGTAAGATAGCTAATATAATCGAGAGAATGAAAATGATTAGTTTCATATCATCCACCACCTTTGCCCATAGGAAATGCCCTTGGGGTGCACAGCCATTATTTGGCATATGATTCAAACAGCAGTTGCTGCTGTTGTTTGACCAACACCAGACTGCATAGGAATTTTATCTAACTTTTAAATTTTACCCCAAAAACATGACAAATTGTAATACTTTTAAACTTCGTGATCAAATACATCAAGTTTTGCTTCCACCATTCACCATGTCAGAAAGAATCCCTTTTTTAACTCGTTACTACGTAATGGTGTTGAGGAGGGATTAGTTTATCCCGTACTCTTTACCATAATTCTCAACCACAAAGTCTATATCTTTATCACCGCGTCCTGAGAGGTTGATGAGGATCGTGCCTATATTTGGTTCTTTTGCTAATTTAATTGCATAGGCAACCGCATGTGCTGACTCAACAGCCGGGATGATGCCTTCTTCTCTGGAGAGTTCAAAGAATGCATCGATGGCTTCTTTGTCATTGATACTTGCATAATGTACACGACCTAAGTCTTTTAAGTAAGCATGTTGTGGCCCGACAGAGGGGTAGTCAAGTCCGGAGGCTACAGAATATACTTCTTGAGGTTCCCCCTGATCATCTTGAAGCATGTAAGATTTAAAGCCATGCATGACTCCCGGTTTCCCTTTTGTCATTGTAGCAGCATGTTCCCCCGGAATTTCAAGGTTTCTTCCTGCCGGCTCTACACCATGCATGGCTACATTTTCATCATTCATAAATGCTGTAAAGAGTCCTAAGGCATTGGAACCACCACCCACACAGGCAACTAGGTTATCGGGGAGTTTGCCTGTCATTTGCTGGAACTGCTCTTTTGCTTCCACGCCTACGATAGATTGGAAATCTCTTACCATTTGAGGGAAAGGATGAGGTCCAACTACTGATCCAATAGCATAAAACTGTGTGACAGGATCTCCCATATATGCACCAAATGCAGAATCTACAGCCTCTTTCAGTGTTTTGCGACCATGTGTTGCAGGGATGACCTTCGCACCTAAGATATGCATTCTTACTACATTTGGATGTTCTTTTACCATATCTACTTCACCCATATAAATGTCGCATTCAAGTCCGACTAATGCAGCAGCAGTAGCAAGTGCCACACCATGTTGCCCTGCTCCCGTTTCAGCAATAAGTTTTTTCTTGCCCATTTTTTTAGCCAGCAGTGCTTCACCTAAACAGTGGTTTATTTTATGCGCACCTGTATGGGTAAGGTCTTCTCTTTTTAAGTAAATATCGGTACCGTATTTTTTTGAGAGGTGTTTTGCATGAAAGATAGGTGTTGGACGACCTACATAATGCTGATAAAGATCAGCAAGTTCTTCTAAAAATTCAGGATCTTTCCTGATCTCTAAATAGGAAGCAGTTATTTCATCCATAATAGTTTGAAGTTCCGGTGGGATGAAAGAGCCTCCATACTCTCCGAAATAACCTTTTTCATCAGGCAGAGGACAATTAAAAATATTTTTTGGCATAAAAATTCCTTTTTTATCTATTAGTTTATAGAATATTGTACAAAAAATTCCTTTTTGAGTGACTGAATAAGTATTTATGATAGAATACTATTAAAAAGGATCAAACAATGAAGAAGTTAGGATTAATATTGTTAATGGTTGGAGTATCTCTTGTTGCTGCAGAACAAAAAGTAGATGGGGAAAAGGTATTTGAAAAGGTTTGTGCCTCTTGTCATATTAAGATGATCACAAAAGAAGAGACTAAAAAAATATTTGACACGGTCAAAGCACCCCCAATGGTTGAAGTTTCCAACCAACTTAAAAATAATATAAAGATCGTTGATGATATTGATGATGATATACATAGAGCTGTGGTCATTGCATTTATTAAAGATTATGTGATCTATCCTCATATGGATAAAGCGATGTGTGAAGCAATGGCACTGGAAAAATTTGACCTGATGCCTTCACTTAAAGGAAAATTGAGTGAAGAAGAGCTTAATGCTGTTTCTGCCTGGGTGTATGACTTTTATGTAGGTAAGAAATTCTAGCATGACACTTCAACCTGGTATCTATAAACACTATAAGGGAAATCTTTATGAAGTGATTACTGCTGCCCGACACTCTGAGACTGAAGAGTGGCTGGTGGTGTATAAAGCACTTTATGGTGAAGAGGGGATGTGGGTACGTCCTTATGA
>JAGGRU010000198.1 GCA_021159425.1 Sulfurovum sp. | reverse complement strand
TCTTATTGATCCTTATAGTGTTTGTTGCAGGTATACTTAAACAAGGTAAGGAGGGCGGAGAACTTGTTTATACGCATGGTGCAAATGTTAAAATTGTAAAAATAAAAGATGATGCACTTTTTGATTGTCAAGATGACCTGAGTGATTATGTAGCAGAAGAGAAAGAGGCTGAAGAGAAAGCAAAAGTAGCGGAAGAAACAGCGACTGAAGTCAAAGAAGCTGTAGAAGCTAAAACAGCTGAAGTTTCAGAAGCTGTAGAAAAAAAGACAGAGGAAGTAAAAGAAAACGTTGCATCTGCTGTTGAAACTGCTACCGAGACAGTTGAATCTGCTACAGAAAAAGTAGAAGAGAAAGCTGAAGAAGTAAAAGAAGCAGTTGAAGAAACAGCAGCTAAAGTTGAAGCTTCAACTGAAGAAGCTGTATCTCCTGCTGTGGAAGTTGTGCCAGATGCAGAAACGCCAAAACCGGAAATAGCTACACACTAAGAGTACCTTACTCCTTTTCAGGTCTTTTAATCTTCTTGGGAGAATAGTCTCTGCTTAATACTGCACTCTGGCAAGATATAAGCCTTCCGGAGGTGCAAGTTTACTTGTGTGCTTCTTCTGGCATTCTATCTGTTCTGATAGCTGTTCCAGTGTCAGTTCTCCTCTGGCACATAACATAGCAGCATCCACCATCATTCTTACCTGAGATCGTAAAAAACCATTTGCCTGGAAATAGATAAAATGATATCCCTTGTGCTCTCTGTACCATGTTTTGTAAATCTTTCTTACTGTTGTATGCGTGATGCTCCCTGTTTTATGAAAGTAGTTAAAATCATGTTCACCTTCAAAACATGACAGCGCTTTTTCTAATAGCAGCGAATCAACCCCTGGGTAATAAGAGATATATTTTTGTTCAAATACAGAGGGTTTAAATGTTTTGAACAGATAACGATAGAGACGTTTTTTTGCTGAAAACCGGGCATGAAAATCATGAGGTACTCTGGAGATATGTTTAAATTCTATATCTTTTAGTTTCCTGTTCAGGTTTGTTTTTAATTTGTTGAGGTCAGACCAAAAGTCCGGTAAGTTAAAATGAATGATCTGCCCGGTAGCATGTACTCCGGCATCTGTTCTTCCGCTTGCAACGATAGAAGATCTTATATGTAGAGCGTTGAGAGCCTCTTCTATCGCATGAGTGACGGTTTTTGTTGTACTTTTCTGTTTTTGGAAACCAAGATAGACAGATCCATCATACGATATGACGGCTTTAACTTTTGTCTCTGGTTTTAACATTTAGAAAAACCTGCTAACCCGTCTATGGAAAAGCCATATCCCTAAAACAGAAGTAAATACTATTGCTGCTGCCAAGAGGTAAAAACTGCCCATTTTTTGTAAAACGGAAGCAATTGTATAAAAGAGTAAAGTGACAGAAAAGATGACAATATAAGAGTGGTTAGCCTGATAACGAGGGTTTATCATTGTGTAAGCAGCAACAAGATAAACAGATATTAAAGGAATGAGACTTACAAAGATATAAAAGAGTAGACGATGAAGTGTTCTTTCATCTGTTTGGGCTTTTGCCCAGAATGTAAAAACATCTTCAAAAATAAAATTTCTCTTTTTTGTTTTGTCATAAACTTCCAATGTTTTGTACTGAGCTTCCTGCAGTTTATCTTTTGTATAGGTATACCCATAGCCATTCGTGAGTAAAAGAGAAGTCTTATTATTCTTTTTTTGTAAATTCCCTTTTTCTGCTGCAAAGAACTGCTCATTATTTCTGTCGGTACGATTATATATAACCATATTTTGGAAATCCTTCCCTTTCTTCTCTTTAACATAGGTGTAATATTCACCGAATTTTTGACCAAGTTTTCCTGCTACAATATTTATTTTTGCTTCTGATTTTTTAGTTTCTTTGAAGGAAGCATAGAACTGTTTACTAAGTGGCATACCGAAAAATGAGATAGAAAGAAGAAGAAGTGAGAACAATAAGCCTAAAAGAAGTAAACTACCAAGTACTTTCTTTGCTTTGAGTCCAAGTGCATAAAGTGCTATAAGTTCATTGTCTGTTGAAAGTTTTATGAGTACATTTGCCAGGGCAGCTACAAAGGATATGGGAAGCGTATAAAAAGTAATATCAGGAATAGAGTAAAGGTATAGAGTGATTAATTCAGCAAAAGTAATTTGAATTTTTGCAGTCAATGCAGATATCTTGACAAGATATATAAGTGAAATAATGAGAAAAAAAGGCAAAAATATTGTCAAGAATGCTTTAGTGAAATTTGAGGCAATGTAAGCTCTTACTCTAACCATAGATAATTTTCTCCAATAGTTTTGCAGCTTCATTGTCATACAGATAAACTATAAATGTAGCTAAAGCTAAAAAAGGTACAAACGGTACACCGGTTTTACGATTAATAAGTGAAGGGATCATTGCAAGCAGTGCCGATAAAAAAAGTGCTATAAAAAAGTTAGGAAAACCAAGAAGAGCACCCATAGTACCTGCAACGATAACATCTGCACCACCCATTGCCTGTTTTCTGGCAAGTAAAGATGAGAGTAAGCCTATAAGATACAGGCCTCCCGCTGCAATGACCGCATACATAAGTGCATGCAGAAAATCCGGTTGGATCAGTGCAAAGACCAGAGCTGCAAAGTTTACATTGTCCGGTACGGCCATATATTTAAAGTCTATCATGACCAGTGCAAACAGTGCTGCAAAAGAGGCTGCAACAAAAGGAAGATACCATACAAGTCCGAGTTTAAAAAAGAGTGCCACAAAAATGATACCGGTAACAAACTCAACAATAGGATACTGTTTTGCTATAGGCTCTTTACAAAAAGCGCATTTCCCTCTTAAGAATAACCATGAAAAAATGGGGATATTATGATACCAGAGAAGAGGAGTTTGGCAATTTTGGCATTTTGAGGATGGAAAAACAATACTTTCACCTTTGGGAATCCTATAGATCACTACATTTAAAAATGAACCTATCATAGTTCCAAAAATAAATATAATTAGTGTGACAATACTTGTGTCAAGCATCTATACGCCTCCAAAACGTCTGTTACGTTGTTCAAAATCTTCAATAATATTATCCAGCTCTTCTACTGTAAAATCTGGCCAGAGTGTTTGGCTGAAGTAAAATTCAGAGTAAGACAACTGCCATAGCAAAAAGTTAGATATGCGCTCTTCCCCGGAGGTACGGATGAGAAGGTCAATATCAGAGTATGGGGTTTGCAATGCAGTTGAAATATCTTCTTCCAAGATCTCTTTTTTACCTTTAGCTATAAGTTCATTAACTGCTCTTGTGATCTCTGCCCTTCCACCATAATTGAGTGCTAGAATATGGGTAAGGTCGCTATTGTTCTTGGTAGCTTCCTGGGTTGTTTTGATACGCTCTTGCAGTTTTTTGGACAGTGCTTCCATATTACCAATGGCTTTGAAACAGACATTGTTTTCCTGATAGGTCACTAGTTCTTTTTTCAAATAATTGTCAAGCAGTCTCATGAGAAAATCCACTTCAAGTTTAGGTCGTTTCCAGTTTTCAGTACTAAAAGCATAAAAGGTCACTGTTTCAATATTGGGCTGTTTTGCACAGTATGTAGTGATATCCCGAATGATCTCTGCACCTTTCTCATGCCCTTTGGTCCGATTCAAACCACGTTGCTTGGCCCACCTTCCGTTTCCATCCATGATGATCGCAAGATGTTTGAGTTTGCTCCTACTCATTTAAAAGTGCCTTTGCTTCAGTGAGTATTTTATCTGAGAGAGTTAATTTATCAGATTTTCCCAGTGCAGTTTGCTTCTCTTTTGTGATAAAAGTGATTTCATTATCAGTTGTACCAAAACTTTCACTGTTACTGAGTAAGTTATAACATACCGCATCCACACGTTTTTTCTCAAGAAGTTCTTTTGCAGAGTTTAAACCATTTTTTTCGTCCATCTCTGCTTTAAATGCAACAGTTTTAATGTCCATTTTATCTAAACTTGAAAGAATGTCAGGTGTCTGCTTAAGTTCTATGTTCCATGATTCACCGATCATTGATTTTTTTAGTTTACCTTCTTGAGGGAACTTAGGAGTGAAGTCAGAAACTGCTGCTACCATGAACAGGTAAGGTTCTTTTTGGATCAAATGTCTGTCCGTAGCGTTCATGGAAGGTTTAGACATTTTTCCTTTTTTAGCTACACGTATAGCATCTTGTGTGTAGTCTAAAAGTTCCTCTGTAGTATCTACATCAATGGTATAAATGCTTTTTGGCAATCCTGTATTTCCCATCGTGGTGAGGTAACAGACATCTGCACCTTTGAGGTAAAGAGAGAGACAAAGTGATTTTGCCATTTTCCCGGAAGAGAAGTTGGAGAGGTAACGTACTTCATCTATTTTCTCTCTTGTCCCTCCACCTGTCACAACGATACGTCTGTCTTCCCAGAAATCCTCTTTTAACAGTGTTTTAGCTGTTTCAAAAAATATTTCAGAAGGTTCAGCCAAAGCACCGGATCCTACATCACCACAGGCAAGCAGTTTCTTTTGAGGTTCAATGATCGTATAGTCATTTACTCCCAGCATTTTTAAAGAGCCTACGGTGTAGTTATTTTTAAGCATTTGAGTATTTGCAGCAGGTGCTACAAGCATAGGTCCTGCATAGGCAAGTGCTGTTTGGGTTAAAATATTGTCAGCAATTCCTTTACTCAGCTTATTGATGGTATTTGCTGAAGCAGGAGCAATGATGAATGCATCACATTTTTTCCCCATCTCAATATGATTAAGATCAGAACTCCAACTTTCAGTTTTTTCTGTCAGTACAGGATTTCTGGTCAGTGCTTCAAAAGTCAAAGCAGATACAAATCTCTCAGCAGAGGGTGTCATGACTATATGAACCTGGGCACCTGCTTTCACAAAAAGGCGTGCCAGATCACAGGCTTTATAGGCTGAGATACTTCCTGTTACACCAAGAAGTACAGATTTGCCATTTAAATTTATTTGCATCTTAGACCTTTCCAAAAAACTTATAGAAGAAGTTTTTGATACTTTTTTGTGGTGTACGAGAGAGTACCAGTGCACCTTGCTCTACATCTTTAGTAATGGTGCTTCCTGCTGCTACTATCACATCATCAGCGATGGTAAGGGGTGCAATTAACTGGGTATCTGAACCCACAAAAACATTTTTACCTATGATCGTTTGGTATTTGTTTTTCCCGTCATAGTTACAGGTAATGACACCTGCCCCTATGTTGGAACCTTCATCAATACTTGCATCACCAATGTATGCTAAGTGTCCTGCTTTTACACCGGTAAGTGTAGATTTTTTCACTTCTACAAAGTTCCCAATGTGTGTGTTTATAAGTTTGGAATTTGGTCTGATCCTCCCCATGGGTCCCACATCAGAATTCTCTATGTATGAATCTTCAACAATAGAGTGGGTTTTAATATGTGAAGCGATGATACGTGAGGCACCCTGTATACTCACGCCATTTTCCAAGATACATTCACCTTCAAAGGTAGCAGAAGAGTCGATGTAGATCGTCTCAGGCAAACGCATACTCACGCCAGCTTTCATCCACTCTGTCTTAATACGTCTCTGCATGATCTCTTCAGCCTGTGCAAGGTCCAGTTTGGAGTTCACCCCTTTGAACTCTTCTTCTTCCACATAAATGGGTGTGACTGTCTTGCCTTCATCTACAGCCATTTTCACAATATCTGTCAGGTAGTATTCTGACTGGGCATTGTCGTTACTCAATTGAGGGATATACGAGGCTAAAAGTTCAGAATTTACGGAATAGATACCGGCATTCACGGTTTTTGTGAGTAACTGAGCTTCGTTACAGTCTTTTTGCTCCACGATCTCTTTCACCTGTTCATTCTCTATGATAACACGTCCGTAACCACTGGGATCCTCCAGTTTAATGACAGACATGTTGATGTCAGCATTTCCCGAAGTCAAGGCTGAGAGTGAATCTTTGGTAATGAGTGGCATGTCTCCATTGAGGATGAGTGTTTGTGAGTTTTTGCTTGTCACACCTTTCATTGCACCACCCGTACCAGGAAATTTCTCTGCATCTTGCAGGTGATAGACAATACCTTCATAACGTGCATCTATCTCTTTTTGAATACGCTCAGCCTGATGGTAAAGGACCACAGTAATGTCATCTGAGATCTCTTGAGCGGCATCGATAGCATGAAAAAGCATAGATTTTCCGGAAATTTCATGAAGTACCTTTGGGGTAGTTGACTTCATTCTTGTACCTTGACCTGCTGCGAGTATTACGACACTTATAGACTTACTGTTATTAGACACTTTTGGAACCTTTACGATAAAATACTAAAAATTATTTAATTATTGTGATTATATCTAATTGAAATTAAAGGTGTAAATTTGAACTGTAAACATTTTGGATCTTGTGGTTCCTGTGGGCTTTATATGCTAAGTTACAAAGAGCAGTTAAAACAAAAAGAAGAGAGGGTTTCTAAACTTTTAGCTCCTTTTTATGGTGAAAAATTAGAAGTATTTGACTCTCCGTCAGATCATTACAGAGCAAGATCTGAGTTTCGTATTTGGCATGAAGGTAACAGATGTGATTATGCCATGGGGAAAATGCCTGTAGATGGGGTACGTGAAAAAGGTGCCATAAACATTGATGAATGTCCTAAAGTGATTGAGCCTATAGAAAAACGTATGTGGAAGTTGTTAGATAAGATCAATGCTTCAACAGAAGTATTAAAACGACGTCTTTTTGCAGTGGAGTTTTTAGCGACAACCACTGATGAGTGTCTTATTACCATGTTGTATCATAGAAAACTGGATGATGTTTGGTCTGCTGAAGCCAAGTTGCTTGAAGCAGAATTGAACTGTAAGATCATGGGGCGAAGCCGTAAACAAAAAGTCATTCTTTCAGATGAATTTGTCACCGAAAAACTTGAGATTGATGGAAAGACTTTTACTTATGTGCAGTATGAGAGTGGTTTCACACAACCAAATCCGACAGTGAATGTGAAGATGATAGAGTGGGCGATCAAGCAGGCCAAAAAAGTGGGTCATGGAGATTTTCTTGAAAGTTATTGTGGATTGGGAAACTTTACCCTGCCTCTCTCCCACTATTTTGATAAAGTATTGGCTACGGAGATAAGCAAAGGTTCCATACATGCAGCACTTGAAAATTGTGAGTTGAATGCTGTAGATAATATTACTTTTGCAAGACTGGCTTCTGAAGAGATGACGGAAGCACTCAATGGTGTACGTGAATTCACCAGACTTAAAGATATAGATCTTAAAGCTTATGACTTTTCCACAGTATTGGTAGATCCACCACGTGCAGGACTGGATGAGGGAACCATAGAACTTATCTCAAACATAGAAAACATCATCTATATCTCCTGTAACCCGGAAACCTTAGCAAGAGATTTAGAAACACTTGGTAAAACACACAAAGTAATGGAAGCGGCGATGTATGATCAGTTCCCACATACTGAACATGTGGAGAGTGGAGTGTTTTTACAGAAGAAGTAGATATAATAAATCATAAAAGGAGTGTTTGTGCATCTTAAAAACAGAGAAAAACAGCTTATTGTTGATACTTTAAAGTGTGAGATACCTGAACTTCAAGCACTATATTTGTTTGGCAGTCAGAAGGATGGGACTGCAAACTCTAAAAGTGATGTAGATATTGCTTATTTAAATACTGTATCACTCTCTTCCTTGGAACGTTGGGAGATAGCTGAAAAACTTGCATCTTTGCTCTCGTTGGATGTTGATCTCATAACACTTTCCCAGACCAATACTATATTTAGATATCAAATACTTTCTACGGCTGAGCGTATTTATGGTGAAGGTTATGAAGTGGAAAGTTTTGAGACTTTAGCCTATAGTTTTTACCTCCGTTTTCAGGAAGAACGCAAGCCTATAGTAGATGCGATCATGGAAAACAGATCTGTCTTTGGGAAAACATATGCCTGATGTCGTTTTAAATAAAATTCAAACTATTGAGAGATGTCTGATCCGTATAAGAGAAGAGTATGTGGGAAGTGAAGATGTCTTTGAAGAAAACCATACGAAACAAGACTCTGTCATACTCAATCTTGAACGTGCATCACAGGCAAGCATAGACATTGCTACGCATATCATAAAAACAAAGAGTTTAGGACTTCCAAATACAAGCCGTGAACTTTTTGATATGCTCTTGGAAGCAAAGATCATAAGTGCAGATACTTGTAAACAAATGCAAGGTATGGTTGGGTTTAGAAACATTGCTGTGCATGATTATCAAAATTTAAATATTGAGATCGTTGTGGCTATTATCGAGAAGCATCTTGGTGATTTTGAAGGTTTTGTTCGAGAGGTTTTTGAGGGGTATTTGGATAAAAAGTAGATTTTGATGCTTTTTGATTCCAAGGGAATTACGCATGAAATACTTTTATGCAATAGCCTGTAGTTTAATGCCTAAGGAATCAAGCACCTTAACAATAGTATCAAATCTAGGTTTGACTCCGATATTAAATGTTTTATAAAGACTTTCTCTTCCTAGCCCAGTGTCTTTAGAAATCTGTGACATCCCTTTGGCTTTTGCAATATCCCCAATGGCAGATAAAAGTTCATCTGTATCGCCATCTTCCAGGATTTGAGATAAATATTCTGCCATCACTTCTTGACTGTCAAGATATTTCGCTGCATCAAATGTTGTTGATTTGTCATTCATTTTGGTACTCCTTTGCCATTTCTTTGGCTTTTGTTATATCTTTATTTTGGGTTGATTTGTCACCACCAATAAGTAATAGAATAATATTACTACCTTTTTGAGTATAGTAAACACGGTACCCAGGACCAGTTGTTATTCTCAATTCACTCACATGATCACTTAAAGATTTATGATCTCCAAAATTACCAACACTAACTCTTTTAATTCTACGAATTATGGAAACTTTTCCTCTAATATCTTTAAGTTTTAATAACCATCTGGAAAAATGATCAGTTTCTTTAACTTTATACATATTTAGTGTATCTTAAAAGATACGATTTGTCAAGATTAAAATATAGCATCTTCTTTACCTTTTTATTTTATGGTATCAGAGATTTTGATAGGTAGATGATTCTATGTCAAATTGTCATGTTTTTAAATAGCTTTCATTATAAAACTGCCTATATTAGTACATTTTATAAGGTTTTCTGTGTAAAATCTCTCTATATACTTAGGAACCGTGCAACTTGTTCACGGACAAGCAACAGCTTGAGCATTAAAGTTTTTACCTAAACAAGTTTAGGGTTCCTGAAAGGTTTTATTTCGAGTTGTCATTGTCACATATCCCTTTTCTTGCCTTTAGGCTTTTGGTGTGATTTGTGTCCTGACCCTAAAGTTTCAGTCCCATAAAACGGGACTGAAGTCCCTGCTCCAAGAAAATTTTTATCCTTAACTTAATGGTGTTGGAGGTTCCCTTTAGTAAATCCCAATAAATCAAAGGCTTACAGTTATACGTTACATCTTGGGAGAGATGTAACGAGAAAAAGGTATTTTGAGTCTGTTTTGGATTGAATATAGTATTAATATGACATACATACCTTTGGTTTTATATGCCTTTAGTGTATCTTGAAAGATACGATTTGTCAAGAATTTGAATATGGCATCTTCTTCAAAAAACTAGATTTATGTTTGTAGGTTGGTTTTTCGACAGAATGCCCATTATGTAAACCACCATTCTTTGGCGGGAACAGCACTTTAAGT
>JAGGRU010000265.1 GCA_021159425.1 Sulfurovum sp. | reverse complement strand
CTTATATTGGATTCCCACTCCACCACCCAACTAAAAATTAGCCAAAAAAAAAGGCGACCATAACCGAAGTTATGATCACCTTTTCATCCAAGAAAATCTGATAGTCAATCAAACTTATCAAGGAGGTCTACTTGAACATGGATGCATTATAGCATAATATTATTAATGCTATAAAAAACTAGACTAAGTTTTCATAATACTCCACCACCCTGTTATCCACATGGATCACCCTGTTCAAATACTGGGTCAAATCCCCTTTATTAAAATCCAACTTCAAGTTTTTAGGGTTTATGGCTCGTGAAATAGCTACATAAAACTGACTGGGTGCAAAGATGTTGTCTACATTGCATACAAGGTTATCTATACTCATACCTTGCGATTTATGTATAGTCACTGCATAAGCAAGTTTAAGAGGAAACTGTGAGAGTGTAGCAAGAGACATGGTTTCTACTGTACCATTATCTTGAACTATCATATCAAGCAGGTCAAACTCATGTCGTTCCACCCTGACGTATTCGTCGTCTTTCTCTACTATGAGATGATCCTCTTCTATCTTCCTGAGTATACCTCTCTCACCATTCACGAACTTACCCCATTTGTTCACTGTAAAAAGGATAGGGACACCCTCTTTTAGTGTGAGTTGTTCAGTGATAGGCAGCATATTTTTCCACCCTGCCAACTTCTTTTCATGCACTCTCCCAAACATTTCTACATTGGCAAAGAGGATGGTCTCTTCTGTATCGAGTTCGTTAATTTTTGCACGATTGGTCTGTTCTACTTCAAGGTTACGACCATAGAGGTATGTCGGGTCTTGTTCCATGCCTTCTGTGTTCCAGAGTCTGGTCATATAATTTATGACCTCTTCATCACAGAGACCCTTTCGGACTTTAGAGAGAATATACGTAAACTCTGCATCTGTGGTACGCTTCATCTCTGTGAGTTCAATGACCATTAAGTCAAAGCGATCCCATGCCATACTCTCAAAGGCATACAGTTTTTCACCAAATACATCATTTCTGCTATTGTTTTTTACAATTGGTGGCAGCTGAAAAAAGTCTCCCACAAACATTACTTTTCCAAGGTAACCGTAGTTATTGAGCCTATAGGCTATCATATCCATCAAATCAGTACTTACCATTGAGATCTCATCTATAATGATAAGATCTGTGGCTTTCAGTATTTTTTTCAGATCCATTAAGCGTTTTTTCGCTCTTTTGTCTCCCTGATTGAGTTCATCAAAGTTGGAAGCAATCCCAAAAACAAAAAAACTGTGTACCGTAAAACCGCCGATGTTTACAGCACTAACCCCAGTTGAACCAAGAGAAACCACCTGTTTGCCTCTTTTTCGGTAATCAAAGATCACTTCATTGGTGATGTAGCTTTTTCCTACCCCTGCACCACCGGTTAAAAACACGTTAGAATGTTTAAGAGCTTCTAAAACATCAACTTTATCTGCCATACCCTGCCCTGTCTATAAGCCCTTTTTGACAACGGCTTCGTACTGTCTTTCCTCTTTTAAGCAGTGTTCCAATATCATCACTTCCAGAACCAAGATGTAACCAAAGTTCTGTAATGAGACCTTTTTTACATTTCAGCTCTACCCGTTTCCCTGCACCCACACCAAAAATTCTGTCAAACTGATATCTTACTTGTTTAAGTGTCACTTGTTTACCAATATTTTTGCTAAAGAAATCTCCTACTTTCGAAGTATTTATCTGCTCTACCAAGGATACCGCATCCTCAAAATACTCCTGAGGATCCGTACCATAGCATGTACCATGTTTTACCCACTCATGTTTATGCAGATCAGAAGCAAATCCGGGCATCACTTTTGCCAGTCTATCTTCTATTTCATCATCCATTGCCAAACAGGGAAGGTCTCTCCACTGACCATGCTTGTCTGCACTCACAAAATCTTTTTCAACATTACAATATACCTTGTTTCTGGGTTGAGGCCATAAACCATGTAAGATAAAATGCTTCTCAGAGTATTTACCCTTTCCAAAAGGGGGCAAAGACCTTTTACACTCTTTTTTGTATCTGTGGGTCTCGCAAAATGCATTATGCCAAGAAAGAGCCAAAAGATTATATTTAGAAATATTAGAATTATCATATTTTTTAGTATGTCTCGTAAAAACAGTGCTTTCACCTATTCTTTCAATCGCAGAGTCAACAGAATTTCCAATATCATTTGAAGAAGAAAAACACTCAGCATCCACCCATCTCTGTGCAGGTTGTTCACCTTTAATGAGGATGAGTTTCTGTCCTTTATGCTCTTTCATGATGGTATATTTTTTTGTGATATCAAGATGCACAGCATGTGTATTTTTACTGTGTTTCATGTTGTTGAATGCAGGACAAACTTTAGTAGGAAAAGCTTCATGCCTTGCGAGTAAGGAGAGTGTGAACAGAGTAAATAATAGTATGAGTTTATTCATTCAGTAGTACCTATATAATTTTTTGAATATTATACAGTAATAATATAGGGACACATCTAAAACCCTAAATACTCACATCGTTTCTGATCAGACCTTACGAAACAAGACCAATACAATGCCATGCTGAGCAAAATAGTGTCGTTCTACTTCGGTCAGTGTAATACCGGACAGGAGTTCAGGAAGCCCGCCTTTTTTGATGTAAGAGTTAAAATTTCGGTAGTGTTCTCCACCGGCTATCCATTCTATAAAATAGATCAATGCTTTTGAGAGTACGGAAGTTCTATCACTTAATTCATAGTCGACAATAAGAATATCTCCATTCTCAGAAGTTACACGAAACATCTCTTCAACGATCTTACGGGCAGAAGCATGGCTCTTTTCATGCAGGGAAAAAGCAGTCATCACCAGATCGAACTTTGCATTTTCATAATGCATTTGGGTCGCATCCTGCTCTATGCAGTCTGCTGCATGTTCCCCTTTTGCTGCAATGCGAAGCATGGCATCTGAAAGATCAATGCCTTCACCCTCAAAGCCCTGCTCTTTTAGCAGTTTAAGTTGGTCACCTGTACCGCAACACACATCAAGAATAGACTTGTATTGGTACTTTTTGACCAGAGATATCACCTTGTTTCGAATAGGACGGATAAAAGGAAAAAGAATCGGGTCATAAATTTTAGCACTGTATTGATACTCTTCCATTTTACCCCTTCTTAATCTCAGTCTACTTCAATAGGTTCAAGATTTTCATACTCTTCTTCTGTGAAAAGTCTCGAAACAGCCATAAATCTCAATCCTAATGGAATTTCAATAGAAAAGCTTGACCCCCTGCCTTTGACGATATCTATAGTCAGATGGGTATTTTTCATATATTCAAACTGGTCAGGTGACATGAAAAACTCACATCCGTGTATCTCACCCATTTTCACATCACGACTTCCCACCATAAAATCACCCACTTCAAAACACATAGGTGCAGAGCCGTCACAACATCCACCACTCTGATGGAACATGAGTTCTGTACCATGCTCCTCTCGGAGCTGGTCTATGATCTTGTTGGCAGCTTCAGTTGAAGTGACTCTTTCAGTAGCCATTAAAAGAAACCTAATGCATCTTCACTGAAAGAAGTCAAAATGTTTTTAGTATGACGATAGTTGCTTAACATCATCATGTGATTTTCACGCCCAATACCTGATTTTTTATATCCGCCAAACGAAGCATGTGCAGGATAGGCATGATAACAGTTAGCCCAAACACGACCAGCTTCTATACCACGGGTAAGTTTTTGCATCTCATGCACATCGCGTGTCCACACACCTGCACCAAGACCGTAAATAGAATCATTTGCAATTTCCAGTGCTTCATCTATATCTTTAAATGTTGTCACAGAGAGAACCGGACCAAAGATCTCTTCCTGGAAAATTCTCATTTTATTGTCACCTTTAAAGATAGTCGGTTCAATGAAACATCCTTCAGGGTATTGCTCATTGATCACTTTCTCTCCACCAATAAGCAACTCAGCACCTTCAGCTTTACCGATATCGATATAGTTAAGGATCTTCTCGTACTGATCTGTTGAAGCCTGAGCTCCCATCATACAAGATGGATCCAATGGATCACCACGTTTGATCGCTTTTACTCTTTCTAAAACTCTAGCCATGAACGGCTCATAAATACTTTCCTGGATGAGTGCACGTGATGGACAGGTACAAACCTCACCCTGGTTAAATGCGAACAGAACCAGACCTTCAATAGCCTTGTCAAAGAATGCATCATCTTTATCCATAATACTTTCCATGAAGACATTTGGAGATTTACCGCCAAGTTCAAGTGTCACAGGAATGATATTTTCAGAGGCATATTGCATAATGAGTTTACCTGTTGTAGTCTCACCTGTAAAACCGATCTTTTTGAGGTCTGGATGAAGTGCAAGCGGTTTACCTGCTTCAGGACCAAAACCATTTACGATGTTGATCACACCGGCAGGAAGTACATCAGCGATCACTTCCATCATAAGAAGAATAGACACAGGAGTCTGTTCAGCAGGTTTAAGTACAACACAGTTACCCGCAGCGATAGCAGGTGCCAATTTCCATGCAGCCATAAGAATCGGGAAGTTCCAAGGAATGATCTGCCCCACTACACCTAGAGGCTCATGCACTTCTTGAGAAACTGTATTGGCATCCAGATCAGAAACAGTTCCGGACTCAGCACGGATCACAGAAGCAAAATAACGGAAGTGGTCAATAGCAAGAGGCAAGTCAGCATTGATCGTTTCACGGATCGCTTTTCCATTGTCCCATGTTTCAGCAATTGCCAGCATTTCAAGGTTCTCTTGCATCTTGTCTGCGATAGCATTTAAAACAGCACATCTTTCGGTGACAGAAGTCTTACCCCATGTCTCAAAAGCTTTATATCCAGCTTCAACTGCAACTGCAATATCTTTTTTGTTTGATTGTGCAACCATACACATTACTGTATTGTCTATAGGTGAAATAGCTTCAAAGTATTTTCCATCAACAGGTGCTACCCACTCTCCGCCAATGAAGTTCTCATATTGTGCTTTAAATTCCGGTTTTGTAAATGCCATGCGTTTTCCTTTTGTATTTATAAATTTAACTATCCTGCAAGGGTTAGCTTTTAGATGTACCCAAACTATAAGTCCTGATAATCATATCAAATCCATAATGAGAAAAGTATTAAAATAATTAATATTAAATAATATCTTATCTGAATACAGACAAAGATGGGAAAAAAGAATAGCTGAATTTATATTTAGGTATAACTTCAAGAGATATACACTTAGCAAAGGTACCATACATGAATCAAGATGCATTCCGATCTTCTCTTGAGAAGCATTTCCTTATCATAGACAAGATCATTCTTTCACGTCAGGATCCTATCACGGGACTCTTACCTGCCAGTACAGCGGTCAATGCACATGGGGATTATACCGATGCCTGGGTTAGAGATAATGTCTACAGTATCCTTGGGGTATGGGGGCTTGCACTCTCTTATCGTAAGTATGATCCTGCCCATCATCGATCTTTTCTTTTGAGTCAAAGCGTTGTCAAACTCATGCGTGGGCTGCTCTTCGCCATGATGCGTCAATCAGACCGCGTTGAAGCATTTAAAAATACACGTAACCCCACAGATGCACTCCATGCAAAATATGGAACCAAGACAGGTTTAGCTGTTGTCGGTGATGATGAATGGGGACATTTACAACTGGATGCGACTTCACTTTATCTGTTGATGATCGCACAAATGACTGCTTCCGGTTTAAAGCTCATCTTTACTATGGATGAAGTAAATTTTGTTCAAAACCTTGTACATTATGTCAGTCACACCTATTGTACACCTGACTTTGGTATATGGGAACGGGGAAACAAGACCAATCATGGTACAACAGAAATCAATGGCAGCTCTGTAGGTATGGCAAAAGCAGCGCTTGAAGCGATGGATGGCTTTAACCTCTTTGGCAATATATCAGGTTATGAAGCTGTGATCCATGTGGTTCCCAGTGATATAGCACGTTCACGTTTTACCCTGCAAGGTCTTTTACCCAGGGAATCAAACTCTAAAGAGACTGATGCAGCATTGTTGAGTATCATTGGTTATCCTGCCTATGCGATCGAAGATGAAGTACTGCTAAAACGTACACGTGACAAGATCATTAAAAAACTTGTCGGAAATTATGGTTGTAAACGTTTTTTACTTGATGGTCATCAGAGCAGCATTGAGGATGAGAGCCGTTTGCACTATGAACCTTCAGAGTTACGTGAGTTTGAGCATATTGAATCTGAATGGCCTCTGTTTTTCACCTATCTGTTACTGGATGCACTGATGCGTGAAGATGCAGAAGAGGTCAAATACTGGAGGAAAAAACTTCAGCCACTCTTTGTTGAACAAAATGGACAGAATCTGCTGCCCGAGCTCTATATAGTTCCGGAAGAACTGATAGATGCTGAGAGACAAAACCCCGGGAGCCAGACACGGATCCCCAATGAAAACGTGCCACTGGTCTGGGCACAAAGCCTTTATATGCTGTCTGATATGATCCTTGATGGTCTATTGCATCCCAGTGATATAGATCCTTTACATCGACGTAAACGCATAGGTTATACACAGCATACCCAACCATTGATCCCTATTTTAGCTGAAAATGAATCTGTCAAACAACAACTGTTGGAATTAGGATTTAAGAGTGAAACATTTGAAGAGCTAGCACCTGTTAAAATAATGCATTCCTCCCAACTTTCCCAACTTCATACCCTTTTGGGTAAAAATAAAAAACTTTCATTGACAGGTCGTCCACTACAGGTTGTACGCACCATGACAACAGCAAGTTTACATCTTCTTGGGGAAGAAAAGATTCTCTTTCTTCCTTATTATTTCAATCCCCAGGGCTTTTATTTCAGTATTGACAACCCATTGCTTGTAGAGCACTTTCGTGCCTCTTTAAAATTTTTATCAGTGCAATGGGATAAAGAAGGTCAAGCCCTTATGCCGCTTCTTATACGTGAATCGATGCTCCTGGGTAACGAAAAGAGTACAGTATATGCCTTGCTGCATGAACTGCAAAGAGGTGTATGTGATTCTGTATCCATCAAAACAGGTCCACTCAGACAACTTTTAAATACTGCAGCAATAACACGTATTGATACTTTACAGGGATTTGAACTTGAAGATCATATGCTGACAGATCATAAAGAAAATATACCTATATGCACACAAAACAATGAAATAAATGATCCTCTAACGTCAGAAGAAGTACAAGAGCTTGAAAATAAAGATGATGAGGCATTGATAGAGATACTTGTAAGCAAAAGCAACCGCCTAGTCAAAACATATGTACTTATTTTGTTATGGGAACATAAAGGGAAGGCATTCGAAGTTGAAACAAAAGAGGGGTCTATCTCCTTGTCACTGATAGCCGAGAAACTTTATGAGTCTGCCACGGTCTGCCACGAGTGGGCAGTTATTCGACGTATTGCAAATTTAACGGGGAAATATGATGACCGTTTAGAAGATGTTTTGCTTGATATTCTCGTTCGACAAAAACGTCTTGCAGTAGGTCGTGCCTATAGTGAAAAAGCTACTTTTTCAAAACCCAAAGAGAGTATGGCTATTGTAGAAACCATAGTACACTTTTGTGGTAATAATACTGCGGAGAGCACTTTGACACAGGAGATCATGTTACACCTTGGACACTTGATCAGAACCGAATTTAAACTCTTTGAAAACATGCTGACACTTCGTACATGGTACTTTATCCAATTGCTGGTGGGACAGGTAAGTCGTGAACAAAATCTGCCTATGGGTGATGCCTATGATCATCTATTGTGTTTGGCACCACATACCATTTATAATCGTCTTAAGTCTATACTCAACTCTTTTTCTCAGGAGATCAAACATTTACGGCATCAGGAAAACTTACATGTATCAGGGACATCCTCTCTGACTACCATAAAGAGTCTCCCGGTGCTTAATGAATTTTCAGAAGTAAAAGATTGGGATCAATGGAGAAAGGAGAGGGGTATGGTTACCCTCCTCTCAAAGACTTTCTATAAAGACATATGGTATCTTTTACGTCAATGCAATGCCTTGGTCATCGGTGACAAATACAACATGGAAAATCGTATAGGTTCAGAGTTTACACTTGAAACAACAGCAGGCGAACAAAGTTTTGCTTTGAGGATCGATGCTTTATTACAAGGTATTGATGCTCCTGAGTATCGTCACTTAAATATTGAAGTGCTGGAGAGTTTGATAAGGCTCTTTAAAGAAAATTCAGAATTTAATGTAAACGATGATCTTATTTTAGATGTTTTGATCGGTCATGCCGTACGATTTGCATGGGAAAAGAATCATGTTGGAAATTATGATGAAGAGAGAGGACAGGCTTGGGAGTCATTCTATCATTTATCGCCACAAGATACAGATCAAGCTTTCATCGGGGCATTTATGCATCTACTCGTCCCGGAAGAGACACATAATGAAGAATAAAACAAGAAGGATACAAAATGATATTAGCAGGTGATATAGGTGGAACAAAAACCAATCTGGCACTCTATAAAGTGGAAGAGAAGAAGCTTGTATTGGAAGCACAGCAGCAATTCCCCAGTAGAGACTTTTCAAGTCTAATAGATGTAATTGTTGCTTTCGAAGCACAAATATCCATGCCTAAAATAGATGCTGCCTGTTTTGGTATCGCCGGTCCCGTCATAGAAGGACGCTGCCGTACTACCAATCTTCCATGGGATATTACGACTACAGACCTACAAACACATCTTGGCATAGATAAAGTACGTCTAATGAATGACCTTGAGGCGACAGCATACGGGATGCTATATCTTCCTGAGAATGAATTCATTGACCTCAATCCCACAGGACGTGCCATCGATGGCAATCGAGCGGTCATTGCAGCAGGGACTGGGCTTGGAGAGGCAATGCTCTATTATGATGGTACAGACTATCATCCTATTGGTTCAGAAGGAGGTCACTGTGACTTTGCACCTGTCACTGCACAACAGGATGAACTGCTAAAATGGATGCGTAATCGCTATCCCGGACATGTCAGCTATGAACGTATCTTATCGGGTCCGGGCATCTATACACTGTATGAGTTTTTGTATGAGAGCGGTTTTGCTCCACAACCTGCTTCTATGATGCATATCCCGGAAGGGAAAGACCGATCTGCCATGGTCAGTGAATGTGCCTTAAAAGAGCATGATCCTTTATGTATGGAAGCATTGCGACTCTTCGCAGAAATATACGCTGCAGAAGCAGGAAATCTTGCCTTAAAATCTATGTCATTGGGCGGAGTGTATATCGGCGGAGGCATTGCACCTAAAATACTGCCGGTTCTGACAAATAATCACTTTATGAACGGATTTGCAAGAAAGGGTCGTTTTGAGGAAATGTTACGTGGAATACAGGTGAAAATTGCTTTAAATCCTGAAACTGCACTGCTTGGAGCTGCACATTTTGCAAAGGATAGGCTATAAGCATGATATTCAAAGTGCTTTGTGTCGATTAAGTGTTTTAGGGGCATGGACTTTAGTCCATGAAATAGACAAAAGAAAAGCTCTAAAGAATGTCTGCTATTTTCCAATTATTTTTCCATGCTAGATAGCCTATAACTATAGCACCTATAAGTCCCATACCATATAATAAGTCAATCATCACTAAACTCCTTTAATTTCTTTTGTATTTCACCAAACTTTAACAGATAGATCAATTTTATCTTTTAGTTCCATACACCTATTATAACCAAGCAAAGAAAAAATGTCAAAGTCTAAGTGTTGATATACATGTCACCAGAGGTCTGGAAGAACGAAAAAATCTTCGCCGCATAAAAAGTAAATAGTAAAGACTTGACC
>JAGGRU010000275.1 GCA_021159425.1 Sulfurovum sp. | reverse complement strand
CTTTACGCTTTTTGACACACATAACAATTTAAACTTTGCAATGGGATATGATTACGCTAAGGGAAGAGTATATAAATCTTTAGAGGCAATTTACCGTTATTGGCAAAACTTTGACAAAGAGAGTAAATATCTGCTTGGACGATACGGTTTAGATCTTGAGAAGATAGAAAAAGTAAACCCTGCAAAAACTTCAGATGTAAAATCATTTTTTACATTTTTAAATGAATTAAAACTTTTAGATGCACCTTTAACAGTTAGAGAAGAAAAAGAAAAATACAACGAAAGGGTGCAGGAAAAATATTTACATTTTTTAAAGATATTTGAGAGGGAAGAACTCTCTTTTAAAGAGTGGTTATATATATGGCTAGAAGCACTCTCCAAAATTACTCTGGATGATGTTAGAGGGGGTCTTATCACTGTGATGGGTGTACTGGAGACCAGAGGTGTGAGTTTTGAAGGTGTGGTTATTGTAGATTTCAATGAGGGTGTTGTTCCTGCATCATCAAGTAAAGACCAGTTCTTGAACTCTTCGGTACGTGCTTTTGCAAATCTTCCTACTAAACATGACAGAGAAGCACTGCAAAAGCAATATTACAAACGTTTGCTCGAACAAGCTTCAAGATCTACGATCATCTATAGTACTTCTGATAATAAACTTCCCTCAAAATTTCTTTATGAATTAGGTTTGAACAAAGCAATACAAAAACAGGCACAGTTTGATCTTTTATATGCCCAAATCTCGCAGATCACTGAAGAGCTAGAGCCTCTTGTTGAAAATTTTGATGCACATAGTATAACATGGTCAGCATCAAGGCTTAAAACGTATTTGGACTGTAAGAGAAAGTATTATTACCGATACATCCAAAAGATACAAGCTAAACAAGATGATGAGCTGAATGAAGGACTTTTTTTGCATTCTCTTTTAGATCATCTTTATAAAGAGAAAAATTCCTATGATGTAAAAGAGAAGATGCAAAAAAAGATAGATATGCTTTTGGATGAACTTTTACCTTTTGATGATGCCAAAGTAGCTTACCAAAAACTCTTATGGAAAGAGAAGCTGAAAGGTTTTGTAAATTCTCAGATAGTACATTTCAAAGCAGGTTGGGAAGTAGTAGAACGTGAAAAAGAATTTTCTGAAGAGATAGGGGGCTTACGTTTTAAAGGCCGCATAGACCGCATAGACCAAAATGATACAGATACTTTAATCATAGATTATAAAAGCGGTTCTATAGCTGAAGCCAATAGAACGAAAAATTTGGAAAACCTTTCTGACTTTCAAATGAGTATCTATTATTACATGCTACAATCAAAATATAAAAATATCTCTTTGGCTTTTATGAAGATATTGGAAAAAGGTGAAGCAGAAGAGATCACTGCATTGGAAGAAAAGAATGAACTCCTGGCTGAGCATATCATAGACCTTAAGCAGACAAAAAGTTTTGAAGCAAAAAAAACAGAGGTGTTAAAAAAATGTAAGTGGTGTGAGTTTACTTTACTGTGTGGGAGAGGGGAGTATCTATAAGAAGAGGTTTACTCCTCTTCCTTGACAAAGCTTTCTGCCCATGTTCTGATCATTTTACGCTGTTTGGTGGTGAGTTTTGCTTCTTCATGCATCTTCATATACATGGGTATCGGCATACGTAAATTGATGCTTTTTGCAATACCCTTGTAAATCTTTTGCTGTTTCTCCTCATCATAGTTTTCCCATTCCTGAAAGTTGACCCATTTCCGGCCGTCTTTAATGTGAGACTTGACTTCCCAGGAAACAGGGGCAATATTCCCATACCAAGGCAGTGTTGTCTGGTAAGAGTGACAGTCATAACAAGAAGTTTTCAGTAGAGAAGCTATCTCTTTAGGTGCTTGCATCTCTTTTTGTGGGTCAATGGTTTTTGGAGGCTCAGGGATATCAATTTGAATGGCTTGCAATAGAATAAAAATACCGATAACCCATAATAAAATAATTTTTAACATCTCTTATTTTCCTTGTGATAAATTCTGATAGCATTGTAGTGGGCTGAACTTAATATAGGTGTAAGTTTATTATCATATAATAAATAAACATATATGAAAAGGATAAATATGAATACGATATCTATATCTGATATACAACGAAATCTGCATAAATTGGATAATTTTGACATTGTTGAAGTAGTCGATAAAAAACGAAACCAGATTAAAGGGTATTTTCTAGATAAAAAGTATCATGACTTTGTTGAAGAACTTTTTCAGAAAAAAGAGAATAAAAATGCAAGCAAACTAAAAGCATTGGAATCAATGGGCACTTATGCTTTAGGTGGCAAGGACATAGCAGAGATCAAAGAGACAATGTACCGTGATGACTAAAATATTTTTTGATGCCAATATTATATTGGATATGATAGATACAGATCGGGGTAACATTGATGCGGTTAGAAAGTTGGTTTATCGTGCCTTGATGAAAGATATGACCTTGTATACCTCCTGTGATATTCTGAGCAATATTTATTATGTGGCACGTAAAAAACTAGATAAAGAGGTTTTAATAAAAGAGATGTTCAATATTTTGGAGATTTTTGAAATCATAGAAATAGATAAGAAAATCGCCAAAAATGCACTTCTTAAAAATAAGGAAAAGCTCTCTTTGGATTTTGAAGATTTGTTGCAAAGTCAATGTGCAATACAAGTAAAGTGTGATTTGATTGTTACAAATGACAAAAAGTTTGTTGATGGAAAAGTAAAACATCTCTCTTTAGTAGAGGCTTTAAAAATACTATGAGCTTCAGACCTTTTTTGGCCTATTCCGCTTCAGCAGGTTCGGGTAAGACTTTTGCACTTTCTGTTCGTTACATCTCTTTACTTTTTATGGGGGAAGCACCATCTAGCATACTGGCTGCAACCTTTACCAATAAAGCAGCAGCTGAAATGCGTCAGAGAGTTGTGGATTCCTTACGTGCCTTGGAGGATGAAGACAATACTGCATTTACGGATGCAATTTGTGTAGAGACAGAATTGACAAGAGAAAAATTGTTAGCCAGACAGCCGGAAATATTGGCTAAGTTTTTAGCCAGTACCTCTTACATCGTAACACTAGACAGTTTTTTCTCTTCTATTTTGCGTTCTGCTTCTTTGGAGTTGGGGCTTGAGCCTGACTTTGTAACAAAAGAGCAGGGTGATGAGAAATTAGAGATACATTTTCTTGAAGAGGTACAGGCTGAAGGTCTACTCTCTTCACTTGTTAAACTTGCTATGGATATAGAAGATAAACGCTTTGGAAAGATCTTTGATCTGATGCAGAACTTTTACAAAGTAGATCCACTTTTGCCAAAGCAAGAGGAGAGTAACTTTTCTATCTCTGATCAGGAAGAAAAAATAGAAGTACTCAGGTTAAAACTTATGAAAGCACTGATGGATGCAGATGCTGCAGACAGAGCAGTAAAACAATTTGATACAAAGAATACCAAAGAGCTGTTTGGGAAAAAACTGTTTGAAAAAGAAATTTTGGCAGAACATTCATGGTTTAAAAAAGTAGCCAATAATGAAATAGAAGGGCTTTATGCATTTCTTAAGAATGAGTTGTTACTTTGGACAAAAGCAAAAGAGTCCATTGTTTTGCATAATCTTTTTAAGATCTATGACTATTACAGAAATGCAAATATCACCTCTGCGAAAACCTCGGGTGTACTTAGTTTTGATGATCTGACCTATTTTACTTATAGGCTTTTGCATGAGAGTATCTCAAAGGAATTTTTATATTTCAAAATAGATTCTAAGTTCAAACATATACTTCTTGATGAGTTTCAAGACACTTCAACGTTGCAGTTTTTACTGCTAAAGCCACTTATTGATGAGATATTTTCAGGACATGGACAGAGTGAGTTTAAATCATTCTTTTATGTGGGTGATACCAAACAGTCACTTTACCGTTTTCGTGGTGGGGTGGAAGAGCTGTTTGACAAGGTGGCTGAGAACTATGGAGTGAATATAGAACAGATGGATACTAATTACCGTAGTTCTAAAAATGTAGTAGAGCAAGTTAACAGGTGGTTTGAGCCTATTATGGAAGGGTATATCCCCCAGATGAGTAAAGTAGGAGCATCTGAGGGATATGTAGAGGTCTTAGAATCAGAAAGCCTTATAGATGATGCAGTGCAGCAAGCCAAAAGGCTTTTGGTACTGGGTGTGAATGTGGATGATATTGCTTTTTTGGTCTCTACGAATAAAGATGGACAGACATTACAGGAAGCTTGTCAATCTGAGAAGATACACACACTGCTAAAAACGTCCAGTTCTTTAAAAAATATGCCGCGTATTGCAGCACTGGTTGCGATGGTTTCCTATTTGTTTTTTGGTGAGAAGATAGATGCACAGGCATTACTCTTAAAGGTGGGTAGACCTTTGGAGAAAATAGATACAACGTGGTTTTCAGCTTTTATGAGTCCTCTTCAAGTAGTAGATAAGCTTGTACGGGAGTTTGGATACTTTGATAATGATCTGAATATATTGAAACTTTTGGAGTTTAGCTCAAGTTTTTCTGATATTCCTACTTTTTTGGAAGAGTTTGAGAGTTCCAGTATCTCTGTTGCAGCGAATTCAATACATGGTGCAAAGATCATGACGATTCACGGTTCTAAAGGTTTGGAGTTTGAGTATGTGATCTTGCTGGATAAACTTACAAGACCTAACTCTGATAAGTCAGCTTTGGTTTACCACTACAATGATAATTTGACTATAGATAAAATACTCTACCGAACAAAAGGCAGAGAGAATTTTGATAACGAATATGCAGAGATCATGGAAGAGCGTAAAGCATCGGCACTTAAAGATAGAAAAAATGTACTTTATGTGGCATTGACCCGTGCGGTGGAAGGGCTTATAGTGATCAAAAAGCCTAAAGATTCTATTTTTGAGGAGATCAATATAAAACCTATTTGCATAGGTTCCATAAGCGTTCAGCGTTCAGGGTTCAGCGTTAAGGAAGAATGTGAGCAGACTTTGTCTGTTGTAATTTCTAACTATGGAACTCAGGAAGTTGTCAAACATGAAGAGGATTCTGAGAAAGATCATGAAGCGATCTTGTTCGGTACAGCTTTGCATTATGCTTTAGAGATGTTGGGTGCTTTTGATGAGGCAAGCCTTGATACGGCTATGAATGCGTTACAAAACAGATATGGACAAGTATTAAGTTCTGTTCAGATTGAAGAGATCAGAGATCGCATATTGAGACTTGTCTCGGATAGTCATTTTCAAACCTTACTTGAAGGTGCGTCTCTGTCTAAAGAACAGTCTTTAAGCTTTAATGGTGAACTAAAGCAGATAGATCTTCTTTTGGAATATGATAACAGTTATCTGGTTGTAGACTATAAAAGTTCTAAAAAGTTTAACATCAAACATCAGAATCAAGTGAATTTTTATAAAAAAGCGATAGAAAATATTACAAGTAAACCTACATCTGGAGCTATTGTTTATCTTTTAGAAAAAGAAATAGATGTCCAAATCTTAAATTAATCTTAATTTAAATAAATTTTAAGGTTAAGTGGGTATTATTCGTCCACAAAAGAGCTAAGGCTCTCATTTATACAAGGAAAATTCATGAAATTAACATCAGTTCTTAAACCTGCTGACGTACAACGTGACTGGGTTTTGATCGATGCAGATGGTAAAACATTTGGTCGTATCTTAACTGAAGTAGCAACACTTCTTAGAGGTAAACACAAGCCATCATTTACACCAAACGTAGACTGTGGTGACTATGTAGTGATCATTAATGCAGAAAAAGCAAAATTCTCAGGTGCTAAACTTGAAGATAAAGAGTATTTCACTCACTCAGGTTACTTTGGTTCAACTAAAAGTAAAAAACTTGGTGATATGTTAGAGAACCACACTGAAAAGCTTTTCAGACAAGCGGTTAGAGGTATGCTTCCAAAGACTACTCTTGGTAGACACATGCTTAAAAAACTTAAAGTATATGCTGGTGCTGAACACCCACATACTGCACAAATCAATAAGGAGGCGTAAGCATGGCAACTATTTATGCAACAGGAAAAAGAAAAGCGGCTATCGCTAAAGTTTGGATGACTCCAGGTAATGGTGAAATGCTTATCAACGGTAAAACACTTGACCAATGGTTAGGTGGACACGAAACACTTAAAATGAAAGTAAGACTTCCATTAGAGCTTACTAAGCAATTAGATTCTATGAACATTAAAGCAACTACACTTGGTGGTGGTTACTCTGCTCAAGCAGATGCTTTAAAGCATGGTATCACTAAAGCATTGGTTGAATTTGAACCAACTTTTAGAGCGATTCTTAAGCCAGAAGGTCTTCTTACTCGTGACTCAAGAGTTGTTGAGCGTAAGAAACCAGGTAAGAAAAAAGCGAGAAGATCTCCTCAATTCTCAAAAAGATAATTTGTCTTTTTGCAAAAGTCTTTCGAGGCTTTTTACCTCTTTGCAAGAGTTTTTCTCTTGCAAAGTACTTCAATCCTAATTCGGATTTACCAAATAATAACTTCCCGCAAACAAAACAATAATAATAATAAGATATTTAATAGCTACAGCTGTAAAACTCACAACCTGACATCCTGTACATGAGATAACTCTGCTTGCTTCATATTTTGCATAAGCAAAATAAGCTACAACTAAAACCAGTGATGCGATCGTAGCAAAGATGTCGTAGTTGTAAAAAGATTCCAATGTCTCTTTTTCAAAGTCAAAGAACGGTGAAAAGAGTGTCAGCCCTTCAAAAAAGAGAAGCTTTGACATCATACTTTTAAAATACTCTCTTTTAGATATCGTTGAACTGGCATTAAATTCACCGGCTGCTCCGGAAATGGAGAGGTTTTTTTCAACACGTTTTCTATTTTTCTTGTCCAGTTTATTGGCAAAGGTACCACCAAAAGTGTAATCGAATTTTCTTTGTAACATAAATCCATATTTACCTTCAGCATGCATAGAATGTTGCTCTCCATTTCTGTCTTGGTAGATAAAAGAGATCTTCTCGTGTCGTGGTATCTCTTCTTCTATGTTGGGTAGATACAGAGAAGTTTCAAGAGATGTAGTTTTGCCTTTGACTTTCAATATACGTGGATTGATGAATTCCTGCCAGTTACCTTCAGGATCTTTGACCACAACAACAGAACGTGGAATTGCTATCTGTATAGCAGCTAACCCTTGGGCATTGTGAGACTCTATAGTATCTTTCAAGTCATCTATAAGTGTGAAAAGTTCATCATCAAAATGTCGCACATCTGCAGAAGCAATATTGATACGTTCATCAGGATAGAGAATGAGTTCTTTGACCATGTGGTACCTTTATTTGTTGGAAGTTATGTTGTAATGTAGTGAATGTATAGAAGAAATCAGTAAGAAATAAACTCTTGTATGCATTCTTCCCAAGCAGGAGCTTGGGAAAAAGATCTTAGTGGTGACTCTTTAAGATCAGCATTGTCATTCTAATGTTAATAGCGATAAATCTAACGATTTGCCAGAGTACGCATGTTCTCATAAATTTTTGAAACCCCATTGGCATCATTGTACCAAATTGTGGGCTATACGGCTCGATATGATTTAAATGTTTTGACATATTGTCTCCTATTATAATTAATTTTATTTTTTGTAGGGTGAAAAAATTCCACCATTCTATGATTTTATAAGGTGGAAATACCCACCTTGTAAACATCTTACTCTGGAATTAAAGTCCAACCCGGCTTAAGTTTTGCTTTCCATACAAAAAGGTGGTGAAGAATATGCTTGACCCAGTGTGCTGCTAGACCAAGCTCACCTGTAGTTCCGTTCATATCTCTACCCACTCCCGGATACTTTTCAAAGTCAGGAATGATCGGGTAAACAGTCATTGCTGCTGCTGTTCCTGTAAAGAGACCTTTACCTGCAGATGCAACACAAGCTGCTCCCATCTCTGCCATACTTGCTGTATGTGTTGGTTCTGTAGCACCATTTACCATCATATCTACAACACTTTGAGCAACTGCTTTACCCATCATTGCTGAAGGCATACCTGTTCTTGGAGGTGTAGGGTTGATCGGTGTTCCGTTTGGTGAGCTCATAGGCTTAGAGATCGTATGTGGTGGTGCAAAAGCAATACCTACAGCAAACATATTTTTATATGTCGGGTTTTGAAGTGTTCTTGGCCAGTCAGATGCTTTCCAGTTCTCATATGCACCTGCATCATACTTCGCATCAACTTTCATAAATCCGTTTGGAGCAAAGATAGTATCTGTAATATCAGCACCATCTTTTGCAAAGGCTTTAAGTCCAACACCTGCAAATGGAGGAATAAGCATTGCAAAATCAAATTCCTGCTCATCCATCTCACCATCAAGTGATTCATAAGTTACTTTACCTGCTTCAACGTTGTTTACGTGAGCTCCAAGGATCCAGTCCATACCTCTTTCAGCATAAAGTGACTCAGCAAATACTTTACTTGAAGTTGCGTAACCACCCATAGAAAAGTGGATACCACCCATACCGAAGTCACCAAGGAAAGATTCATTCGTGATAAAAGTGATATCTGCCATATCTCTTACACCTTTCTCTTTCAGTGTATGCTCAATGTTGAAGATATACTCAAATGCAGCACCCTGACAAGTACACATACCGTGACCTGTACCGATAAGAAAGGCTTGTCTTTCACCTTTTTTCATCTTCTCAACACAGGCATCAAGTTCAAGAGCAGCGTGGATAGCATGGTCTGCTGTACATACAGAAACAGTATGCTCACCAAGACCGCCTTTACCGTCACTAAGTCCCGGAGTTGCACCAAAGTTTAGTTTAGGTCCTGTTGCATTGATGAGGTAGTCATAAGTAAGTTCTTCAGTTTGACCCTCTTTTCCCTGACCTGTGTATTCCATAGTGATATATGCATCATCACCATCAGCATTTCCTTCCGGATGGATAGAGACAGCTTTTGCCTGTCTAAAATCAATGCCGGCTTTTTCATAAACCGGTGCAAGAGGAAAAGTCACCTCTTCTTTAGTCATTCCACCTATACCTACCCAGATGTTAGATGGAATCCAGTTCCATAGTGCATTTGGAGTAACAACGACCACTTCGTGCTCTTTACTCAGCCATTTTCTTGCAAATGATGCAGCAGTATGTCCAGAGACCCCACCACCCATAATTATTAATCGTGCCATAGCTTTCCTTCATATTAAAATATTGTTCATTTCTATTTTAGGGTAACATCAGTTAAATATAAATTAATTCTTATCATTTAACTTCATTCATTATTTATACTTATTTATAAAATCAGATGAAACTATAAATATCGCCAATATTGCTAAAATTAAATTTTGATGATAAATTTTATTGATGAAATTAAGAGTATTATTATCTAAATTAAAGAGCTATCTAAATCCTAATTATGATAAAATCTATTTTGATGATCATCATGCAAAGGGATATTTAAAATTATGTGTAGAATTTTTATAAAAATATTTTTATTACTACTCATAACGATCCAAGCTTATTCTGATATTTGGAATAACCCTCATAATAGTGAAAAAATAAAATCAGATACACTCTTCACCTCATTTTCCATACCACTTAAAAGACTTGATCCTGTAGTTTCCTACTCTGCGAATGAATGGGCTGTTATTGGTCAAATCTATGAACCTCCATTGCAATATAATTACCTTAAAAGACCTTATGAACTTGAACCCTTGACTTTAACACAAATGCCGATTATTCGCTACTTGGATAAAGATAATCATGAAGTGGATGAAGATTCAAGTGACCTTGTATATTCTGAATATCGTTTAGAACTGAGAGAAGATATTCAATACCAGGACCATCCGGCTTTTGTAAAAAAAGCAGATGGTGAGTTACTTTACGGTGAATTAAGTGAAAATGAATTAGAAAAAATAGATTCTCTTGATGATCTTAAAA
>JAGGRU010000020.1 GCA_021159425.1 Sulfurovum sp. | reverse complement strand
GTATAAAACTGACCCTTACTTTTGCCACTCTCTGTAGCAAAGTGACGCATCAGGTACTCATAGGCATCGCCAAGTATGTCATCACCCTCTGCACGGTTTCCGCTAAAGTCAAGAGCAGGGTTCTCAAAGATAGAGATAAGATTGGTTAATCTCTCAACCCTCTCTTTTCCTTCACCAAGCTTCTCTTTGTCATCAAAGTCTGGCATGCTGGAGAGCTGATTGGCATTGGCAAGTGGAGCGATGATCTTCTTGTTGATCTGATCACCGATGTCCGGCTTACCTTTAAGTGCAACCATATCTTTAAAACTTGAACCCTCCGGAACTGTTACATCCGCATAAGGCACACCGGCATACTTATCACTCACATACTTGATAAAGAGCATCACCAGTACATAATCTTTATACTGACTCGCATCCATCCCTCCACGTAGTTCATCTGCACTTAACCATAATGAGCTGTAGAGTTCTGATTTTTTTATTGCCATGTATTCTTATCCTTGTTTTTATCTATTTACGCCATACTGAAGTAGCTCAAAAAGCCGCGTGTTCACAAAGTACACATCACGTCCCATCTTTACACTCTCTAGTATCCCAGCTTCTTCAATAGCACGAAGATGCAGTCCAGCTGTTTTCCTTGACACACCCAGTTCATCTACAAGAAAAGCGATCTTTGTATAAGGGTGCTTAAAGAGTAACTCCAACAAATCTTTAGAGTAAAGTTTTGGCAACTTTTCTCTTAACTCATCTTTGGTTTGCTTGATGAGTTTCGTGATCTCTTCTATTTGCTTCACACTCTCCGCTGCTGTCTGTCTCACACCTTCAAGTATATAGATCACCCATTCTTCCCAGGCATCCTCTGTACGCACAGCATTGAGTAGACGATAGTAATCAGCTTTAGTACGGATAATATAGGAGCTAAGATATAGCACCGGCAGATCAAGTAATCCATTCAAAATAAGATAGAGAATATTGACAATCCTTCCCGTCCTGCCATTGCCGTCATAAAATGGATGGATAGACTCAAACTGGTAGTGGATGATCGCCATTTTAACAAGAGGATCATAATCATCCATATCTGCATTGTTTATATACTGTTCAAGATTATCCATGAGTTTCTGTATAGTCTCATGATCTTGCGGTGGCATATAAACAATCTCACCAGTTCTTTCATTTCTAAGTGCAGTACCGCTCTGTGTTCGGATACCTGCATCATTCTCTTCAAGAACACTCTGGATCTCAACGATATGACGCTTAAGCAGTAACTCTTGCTCTTTAACAAGATCAAACCCTCTGTAGAGTGCTTCACGATAACGCTGCACCTCTTTGGCAGCATTTGAGACATTAGAACTGCTTACCATAGAGCGGTAGAGTTCATCGTGTGTGGTGACTATGTTTTCTATCTCTGAACTGTCTTTAGCTTCTTGAAGGGCAAGAGCATTGATAAGGATATCTTGATTAGGAATAGTACGAGCAGTTCCTTTTAGCTCAGCCAATGCCTTATTGGATTCAAGAGCCTTTTTAAGTACAGCTTTGCTCTCAAGGTCTTTTGCTACTGGTAGATAAGCAGGAATATATGCTTCAAAAACTTTTTCCATCTACTTACCCTTTTCGTACTTATATGTGTCTATATTGATATATTGTACACAAATGATACTTTATCAGAGTAATTATTTCATATTCTGACACATATTACTTTAACATGGGTAGAAAAACTCTCCCCCCTACAATTAACCTAAAATTTCACAAAGTGCTTTTTGTATAAATTTTAATTCATTCTGTGTTATTTGTCCCAGTTTTTCTTTCACTCTGATTTTTGACAACGCTCTTATCTCATAGATACAAGCATCACTTTTTTCTTTTAGCTTCTCTCTTTTTGTAATTGGGTATCGGTATGGCAGTGCATTGTCTTCAATGACCGTTGAGAGAGGGATGACAATAACGGTAGAGAGCATAGTGTTTTCTTCTTCACAGCTCATTATTATTGCAGGTCTGAGTTTCCCTATCTCTCCTCCTTTGGACGGATTAAAATTCACCAGGTAAATATCACCCTTAATTAATTCCATCGGCTATACTCCCCTCTGCTATAGGATCTTTGTCTTGTGCATTTGCTACCCTGCGGAGCAAAGAGAGTTTTTTCTTTTTTTCTATCTTTTCTACAAACTTTTGAAACTCCTCTTCAAATATTTTTGGTACAAAAAAACCTATATCTTCTTTTTTACGACCATCAAAAATATGAATAATTTCATCTGTTTTAAAAAAATCACTTGAATTTCTCATATTTGCTAATGTTGCATCTATCATGATAATCCTTTTGCTGTTTATATATGTAATTTTATTTTACCATATATAAATAATTTATGTCAAGTTTGTTGAGCCAAAATTCACGCCTGTTTCGTTCTTGTTGTTTTTTGCTACTATTTGGTATCATTGTTATCTATTGTACACAGCAAACAGATTAAAAGGATTCTCCATCGAAGCTACACCCTTACACTTGTTTTATGGTTATCTCGTCATTACAATAGGGGGTGTACTTCTCTTTTTAGCTATCTCTCATATACTCTATCAGAAACGCTCACCTACAAGTATGACAGCATGGATGTTGGCGATCATATTTATGCCATTTATCACTGTACCACTCTATTTTCTCATCGGTATTCGTAAAAGAGAGAACAAATACACAAAAGCTTCTATCCAACTTCATGAAGCCCATCAAAAAAATATTCATATCGATATCACCCCTAGCAATGCACTTACTAATATCTTGGAAAAGAACGGCATCCCCCCTGCGACCAAGGGTAATCGTTACGAGTTGATCACCAAGGATACAGAGGCTTATACACGACTCATGAATGAGATAGAAAAAGCAACAGAGTCAATAGATCTGGGAACTTATGTTTTCTCTTATGATGTTACGACAGAAAAGATCCTGGAAGCATTGACAAAGAGAGCAAGTGAAGGAATACGCGTACGACTGCTTCTTGATGTTGTCGGTTCATTGGGATCATATCTCCGGCAAAAGAACTTTCAGGCATTGCGAAATGCCGGTGGAGAAGTAGGGTTTTTTATCCCCATTATGAGCCGACCTTTTCAAAGCTATATCAACCTGCGTAACCATCGCAAGATCTATCTTTTTGACAGAAAGAGACTGTTGAGTGGAGGAATGAATCTAAGTGATGACTATTTGGGTGAAGAGAGCTCTACAAAACGCTGGGATGACATCCTTTACTACCTGGAGGGACCTGCAGTCTTTGGCTTTTATGAAATTTTCCACAATGATTGGAATTATGCATCAGGTCAAACTACTCCACTCGAACTTCTTCATGAACCCGTAGAAGCTGTAGGTGAAAACAGTGTCCAGGTTGTTCCCTCAGGTCCGGACATCCCTACTGATGCACTCTATGAAGCCCTGCTTAATGCTATATATACCTGCAGGAAGCGTATCTGGATCGTGACACCCTATTTTGTCCCCGATGAAAACATTGTGCAGGCACTCATCATCGCTCAGCACAAAGGTATTGATGTCAAGCTCATCACACCCAAACACTCCGACAACTGGATAGCAGATCTGGGGAGAAGTCCCTATATGCGTGAGCTTGATGCCATAGGAGTGGATGTGATCTTGTATGAGGGTGAAATGCTTCATGCCAAAGCCATACTCTTTGATAATATGGGTGGAATGATCGGCTCTGTCAATATAGATAATCGCAGTCTCTTTTTAAACTACGAGATCGTCACTTTTGCCTACTCTACTCAACTTATAGAGAGTATCGAATCATGGATGCAGGAACTGATGAAAAACTCCACAAGAGGGATGAAACAACCTACGAAACTACGCGAAGCAGTGGAGAATATAATGAAAGTCTTCGCACCACTACTATAAGGAAAGTCCTATATAATGTTTAAACCTTCACACCTTCACCACTCAGCCTGTCATGACCACTGCCACACAAGCATACCTGACACCTTTGAAATGCTCTGCTGGAATGTCCATAAAAACAACCAGAAAGATCCAGGATTTCAAAGTTTTCTACACAAAGAAGTAGAGAGACGCGGTATTGATCTTATTCTATTTCAAGAAGCTTGTTTCCGTAACAATCATCATTTCGAACTGGCTGATTTTTCTTATGATGCAGCTGCAAATCTGGAGTTCAGAAGAGAGTTCTATGGCGTTTTAACAGCAGGCAGAATGGAATCAAGTTACGCCAAAGCTTATCTCTCTGAAGGAAGAGAAAGTGTTCTAGGACCTCATAAAAGCCTACTCTTGAGCAATTATCTCTTTAAAGATGGCAGTACTCTTCTTATTCTCAATGTTCATGCGATCAATTTCCGTGAAAACCAACGTTACAACAAAGAACTTGAACGCTTTCTGGACTTACTTAAAGGACACAAGGGACCTATGATCCTTGCCGGAGATTTCAACTCTTGGAATAAACAACGTATGGATAAACTCCAAAAAATTACAGAAAAACTCTCCCTTAAAGTGGTAAATTTTAAAGAGACAGGCAAAGTAAAATCTTTTATGGGAAAAGAGCTTGATTTTGTTTTTTATCGTGAGCTGGAGTTGATAGAATCAGAGGTTATGGATGAGCATCAACTCTCTGACCATAACCCTCTGTTTGTGCGATTTACAAGGAAAGTGATTTAGGGGTTATACACCCTCAGCTAACATTGCATCCGCAACTCTTTTAAATCCGGCGATATTGGCACCATCCACATAATTTCCTGCCACACCATACTCTTTTGCCGTTGAAGCAACATTTTCACAAATATCATTCATAGTTTCCAAGAGTCTGGCATCAACCTCTTCAAATGACCATTTTATCATAGCTGCATTTTGGCTCATTTCAAAACCACTTACCGCAACTCCACCTGCATTGGCTGCTTTTGCAGGAGCAAGACACATATCACTTTTCAACATGATATGTACTGCTTCCGTTGTTGATGGCATATTGGCACCTTCTGTTACAGATTCACAGCCATTCTTGATCAGGTTATTGGCATCAACTGCTGTTAACTCATTTTGCGTAGCACACGGGAATGCTGCATAACATGGAATGTTCCATACTGCATGACCCCCTTCAGGGTACTCTGAAACAGGAATATATTGTGCTTCAGGATGGCTTTTAATATACGTTTCCAAAGAGACACGCTGATTAAGTTTCAACTCTTTTAAGAGATCAAGATCCACACCTCTTGCATCATAGATCGTTCCTTTGGAGTCTGTACAGGTTACAGGAATAGCACCAAGATGCTGTAACTTTTCAATGGCATGCAGTGCAACGTTTCCTGCACCACTAACAGTACATATCTTGCCTTCAAGACTTTCTTTACCCTCTAACTCCAGCATCTTACGTGTAAAGTAGACGACACCATATCCTGTTGCTTCAGGTCGCATGAGTGAACCGCCAAAGAAGGCTGGTTTTCCTGTAAGCACACCTTCAAATGCCGATGTCATTCTCTTATATTCACCAAAGAGGTAACCGATCTCACGTCCGCCTACACCAATGTCTCCCGCAGGTACATCGATACGCGGACCGATATGTTTATAGAGCTCTTTCATGAAAGCGTTACAAAACTTCATTATTTCAAAGTCAGATTTCCCTTTAGGATCAAAATCAGCCCCTCCTTTACCTCCACCTAAAGGCAGACCGGTCAAAGCATTTTTCAAGATCTGTTCAAAACCTAAAAATTTCAAAATACCTTCATTCACGGAAGGGTGAAAACGTAAACCGCCCTTGTATGGTCCCAGTGCATTGTTGAACTGGACACGGTAACCAGTATTTACCTGTACATCATGGTTGTCATCTATCCACACCACTTTGAATTTTATCACTCTGTCAGGGGTGATCAGTCTTCTTATAACGGAATTTTTTCTATTTTCCTGAAACACTTCATCTGATTTAAATAGAGGCAAAATGGAAAGAAGCACCTCTTCCATCGCTTGAAAAAACACATCATCTTCTGCACAGTTCTCATTTTTTAGCTTTGCGATCTCTGCTTTTGCATCTATATCTTTTAAACTTTTTAACTTTTTCATTTTTTTCCTTATTGTTGGTTTTCAATTTTATGAGCGATCATAGTCGCCGCCATTACGATCGGGTAATTTGTCGGTGCAGCCGTCAACATCGGCTGTGTTGCTACCTGCATTGACATGACCTGATAAATACTAACCTGGGCTTCTATCAACACACCAATGATATTGATCATCTCTCCTGCTTCATTTCCACCAATGATCTGTCCGCCAATGATCTGTCCGCCATTGCGCATGGCTACCAGTTTGACAAACTGTTTTTGTGCTCCGGGTATGGTTGCCGGATGGCGATTTGTAGTAGTGAATGAACCTACAACGATATCACCCTCTCCTTCAACAGCCTCTGTCTCTGTGATCCCTGCTGATGAAAATGCCATATCTCCCACCATCGTTGAAAAAATAGCGATCGTTCCATTAAAGCCTTTCAAATATTTAATTTTGAAAAGTGCACTTCCGGCGATCCTTCCTTCTGCAGCAGATGTTGAAGCCAACATCACTTTTGACGGTGTGTTTGTAATGATACTTCTTCGTGCGCAACAGTCACCTACTGCGAAGATATCCGTATTTTCAGTTCGCATATACTCATCAACTTCGATACCGTTATAATATCCCAATCGTATTCCCACTTTTTCTGCCAATGCATTATTTGGTTTGTACCCTGTTGCCAAAACAACTACCTGAGTATCTACTACTTTACCACTTTTAAGTTGAACGCCATTTACGATATTATCACCATTTTTATCGATAACTGCAGTTACTCTGTCATTTCCTATAAAGGTAATACCGTGTTTGAGCAGGATCTCTTCTGCCTGTATAGCAACTTCAGGATCAAACGGACCCTTAAGGATATGCTCACTTCCTCCAATGACAGTCACATTTTTGCCACTCTCTGCAAATTCCATCGCCATCTCAATACCAATAAATCCGGTACCTACAACAACAACATTATCAATATTATCAATATACGCTTTTGCTTTATCAATTAACATTTTGTTTTTCGGTACCGTAAAGACACCATCAAGACCAAGTGAGTCTTGCAGTGAAGCATGGACAAAAGGTATTGAGCCTGTCGCAAAAACAAGTTTGTCAAAAGAGACCTCATGCTCACTTGAATAAGCTATCTTTTTTTCCAGATCAATATCTTCGATCTTACCCAGTATCGTAGATATCCCCATATCAACAGCTCCACCGCAAGAGGCAATGTTTTTATCACTGCATCCAAGGGTTTCACCAAAAATGTAAGGAATCGCACAAGGGACAAGCTGAACTTCAAATTCACGAATGACCAATATCTCTTTTTCCGGGTAGTTCATCTTTGCAGTCATAGCACAAACACCACCTGCAGGACCACCACCGATGATCAACACATCACAATTTACTTTTTTCATAATACTCCCTTTTAGTTAATATAATTTTACATAAATATTTAAAATTTGTCTATCCGAAAAACAAAAAATAGTATTTAAATCTTAGCAATAATATCTTCAAACTCCTTTGTAATATTCTCTTTATTTGAACCTTCATGATACTCTATCACATGAATAAAAAGCATATCGTCTTTTATATCAAGCGTGAGTGTTCCAGGTGTCAAGGTAATAGAATTGGCAAGCAAAAGCTTTTTCCAGTCACTCTCAAGATTTGTTTTTACTGCGACTATAGCAGGTGAAAGTTTCATATCGGGTCTTAAAATTCTTTTAGATATCTGTATGTTGGAGAGGATCAAATTCTTAAGCAGAACATACAGATACACCATAAACCAGACAGGGCTTATAAATTCAAATTCTTTATGCCTAAACAGTTTTGTATAGAGTAAAGCAATAGAGAAACTGACAGCAAGTCCAACTACAATATTAAAGATTTGAACATTAAATGTCAAAACCATCCATAGTGCAAAAAGTAAAACAGTCCAAAACAGTAATCGCATTATTTATCCTTTGGCATATAGAGAAAATCACTGGCATGCTTGGTGACACCTAAATAGTCATCTTCCAGTTTCAGGCTGTCAGGCGGACAGACATCCGTACAGAGTGAACACCAGCAGCATCTTCCGTAGTCGATACGGGGAATACACTGCGAGGCATTTTTGGCATTATACTCTTTATCTGTTTTTATCATATCTATCGCATCGTTCATACAGACATCCTGACAGTTTGCACAGCCAATACAATCTACCAGTAAATTGGTATGAAATCCCCGATAGCCTTTTGCTGTCTCTTTTTTAACCGCAGGATATGCGATAGTATTTGGTTTTTGCCAAAAAGCAGTCAATATAGTAAGTGGTGAAAGTGTTCCTTTTAAATCAATAGACCATTTCATCTTTTTACCTCTCTATCTCAGGTGGGCAGATACCAAGTGAATTCATGATCACTGCCACATCACTAAGCTCTGCACCTACCAAAAGATTTTCTAAAAGTGTATACGCATGTACCAGTGAAGGACCTCTTACCTGCATACGGCGTATCTTTTCAGACCCGTCACCCGCCATATAATAGGCAAACTCACCTCTGGCAGATTCCACTTTTACCCAAGTATCATCTTTGGGAAGTTTGAATTTTCTATGCGTTGGCATTTTGATCATCACTTCACCCTCAGGCATCTTCGCAACGACCTGCTCTAAGATATGTACACTTTGATCCATCTCATCACGGCGAACCAGCGCCCTTGCATAGACATCACCTGCCGTTTGTGTCGGTACTTCAAACTCCAACTCATCATAGACTAAATAAGGTGCATCTTTTCTTACATCAGCTTTAATACCGCAACCGCGAAGTACTTGCCCCACGTAACCATTTGCAATAGCTTCTTCTTTGCTAATGACACCTACACCGATGGCTCTGCTTTTAAAAGAGGCATTGTTTATGAAAATATCATCATACTCTTTAAGCCGTTTCTTCATATAGACTAAAAGGCTTGAAACTCTCTCTAAAAAACCTTCAGGCAGGTCACGTCTTACTCCGCCGGGGTAAATATACATATGATAGACTCTTGCTCCGGTAAGCTCTTCAAAGAGATCTAAAATAAGATCACGGTCTGCTATGACCCACTGCCCTACTGCATAAAGCCCGATAGAACCACTCTGCCCTGCCATCCATAAGAACTGACCTGCCAAACGTGAAAGCTCCAGTACCATGACTCGAATGTACTGTGCTCTTGGAGTCACTTCAAGCCCTGCCAACTCTTCCACAGCCATGGCAAAGTTTGCTTCATTCGGGTCCGGTTCAGGCACACAGATACGGCAGACAATGGTAAATGCCTGAATGATTGTCCGTCTCTCTATGAGCTTCTCAAAACCACGATGAAGATAACCCACATGTGTCGTGGCTTTCTGGATCGTCTCACCGATAAGATCTAACTCTATGGACATATTTCCCGTAATACCCGGATGTTGAGGGCCGTGAAATATGGTTATATGTTTATTTTCCATCTTTAACCTCCTCATCTTTAGGTTTCTCATTCTTAGATTTTTGGACTTCTGCTTCCTCTTTTGCCTTTTTAGCTGCCGCTTTCGCAGCTTTTTTCAAGGCTCGGAGTCTTTTCGTTTCCACTTTTGTATCTACGTTATCGTCACGTCCTTCTCTAAAGGTAAGGTGATTGTTGACAAATTCCAAAGTGTCAAATTCTCTTCTGAGCGGTGGTGTATGCACCCAGTTTTCCAGGCTCAACTCTTTCAGGTTTTCATTTCCTATAAAATTAATGCCATACATTTCATGCAAGTCTCTCTCCATGATCTGAGCCTGTTTGAACTCATGACTGAATGTTTTAATTTGTGTATTTTCACGATTAACCATTGTCTGTATCATAAAGGTATGTTTTCTGTCCAAGGTGGTGAGCATATAAGTCACTGCAAAATGCCCCTCTTCTATCCAATCCGTACAGGTGATAGCATTGAGTGTTTTGTAATCATACTGATCTCTTAGCATGTGGACAAGTTCAAAGAGCCTTGTGTACTTGATACCCACTTTATAGAGATCAGACCGTTTAACTTCCACATCATCTGTTGCAAAACGTTTTTTGATCTCTTTAAACATCATTGTCTCCATTACAGTCCCCCGTCATAAAGATACC